>JAVHRC010000113.1:0-1512 GCA_036171435.1 Candidatus Aenigmatarchaeota archaeon | reverse complement strand
CACGAACGCGCCGTCAAGCTGCGCGAGCGCCTTTATCGTTTCTTTCAGACCGACATCAGTTATGTTCCTTTTCTCAAACGGGTGGCCTTCCAGAGGATTAAGAATCATCTGCCTGCTGTTTGCTAGAACTTTTTCATGGTCGCCGATAATGAAAGCTGTTCCAATCTTTCTTCCTTCCCTTCCCTCGCGGCCGAGCTCGCGCGCTATTTCCATCACGGAATCAAACACTGATTTTTTCAGCTCCTTTTTCAGCTCGCGCGCTGTCATCTCCATGAACTTGTCATCTATCTTGAAAAAAAGGAAGAGACCGTCAAAACCTATTCCCAAAGTCTCGTCGGCAAGAACTATAATATTGTCATCTTTTATCAGTATCCCGTCATCAACAGCTTTTCTTATTATCATCCTTATCTGCGCTATCGTGCCGAGCGGCATCGGCTCCATTTCTATTGTCTTGTTTTCCATGAAAGTTTCCTTCTCAATCTCGCGGACTATTTTCAGGCTTATTACGGAATTTCCCTTCTCGGATTCCCCCGACTTGTTAAGCATCACCACGCAGTTCGGCTTTGAATGCTTGACAGCCTCTATTGTCGCGGAGCCTATCATGCGCTCGAAGTTCTTTAGCTGTGCATTGCCATCTTCCCTTTTCATGGCATAGAATTTCTCAATCTTCGGCGGCACCTCCGATTTCAAATCTTTTGAAACAATCTTCCTTGTGCCGCAGCCGGGACATAGCAGCCACTCTATGCCCGCGTCCGATGATATGCGCAAGTATTCGTTTTTGCATCTTGGGCAGAAATCCGCGATAATAATCACCGCTTATAATTTATCTTATAATAGATATAGTAATGAATAAATTTATAGATGAATGAAAAAGAATCGGCATTTTTCTAATAGATGAAAAATAAAAATCTATAAAGACGCCAAGATAGTTGCACCGGCAATGACAAGCGTTATTCCCGCAACTTTCATAATGCTTATGGATTCACCCAAGACAGTCATTCCTATTATTGCAGCGATGACAACGCTTCCGCCTATTATTATCGGTCCGCCAACTGAAATCGGGATTCCGCTTGCATAAGTTTTCAGCGCGAAATAGTCGATGAAGAAAGCGGAAAGACCTGCAAGAACGACAAACACTAATCCTTTCTGATTTGTGAAAAATGTTATATCTTTCAGCTGCGGAATCAGAAATATCGAGCCAAGAATCACGGCAGTAAGCGATACGATAATCGCTCCAAAAGTCGGATTGATATATGGAGAAGCCTGATTGTAAAATACAGTCCAGACACCGAAAGCCACTGCGGTTATTAAGGCAAAGATTATTCCTTCGTAAGACATAATGTTTATTGCATAAAAGGCTTTAAAAGTTTTACCAAAATCAGATTATTCTTGCATTGTTTTGGCTCATCAAGAATCTTTAATAAGATTTGCTTCCAATATATTCTCGGTTTCTATGGACAGCGAAAAGATTGAGGAGTTTTTCCGGGAATTCTATCAGAAGGAGATTCTTGC
>JAVHRC010000112.1:1931-27909 GCA_036171435.1 Candidatus Aenigmatarchaeota archaeon | reverse complement strand
TGCTCTGCGATGAGCAGGAAATATCTTGGCGATATGTTAGATATTCATACCGGAGCGGTTGACAACAAGTTCCCGCACCATGAGTGCGAGATTGCACAAAGCGAGGCTTTCACAGGAAAAACTTTTTGCAGATATTGGATGCATCTCGAGTTCCTGATGGTTAATGTCCAGAAGATGTCAAAATCCCTCGGAAACTTTTATACGCTCGCGGACTTGGAGAAAAAAGGATTTTCGGCAATGGATTTCCGCTTTCTCCTGCTGTCCGCGCACTACCGCTCGCAGTTCAACCTTACTGATGAAAGCCTGAAGTCAGCGCAGAAAACACTGGAAAGTTTTTATGATTTTATCAGGAGGGTAAAGGAAATAAAGCAGGGGACGTACAACAAGGAACTTTCCGAAAAGACGGAAGAGATGAAAAGGAAATTTGAGGAGGCGATGGATGATGACCTGAACTCGCCTCTTGCGCTTTCCGCGATGTTTGATTTTATTCACGAAGTAAACAAGGCGATTGACGAGAAAAAAATCGGGGAGAAGAACGCAAAGGAGATTTTTGAATTGTTCATAAAGCTTGATACTGTTCTCGGATTGAAGATAAAAGAAAGCACTGAAGCGGAAAAGATGCCTGAAGAAATAAAGTCGCTTGTTGAGAAGCGCGAAAAACTAAGGAAGGAGAAAAAATTCAGGGAAGCGGATCAGATAAGAAACGAACTTTCCGAGAAAGGCTGGACAATCGAGGACAAGGACGGCGGAGTAAGAGTCAAGAGGAAATGATAATGAAAGGAAAAAATCATTTTAAAAGAGGATACTGTAAAATAAGAAAATATGATTATAATCTTCCAATTATCGGAAAGCTGGCAAAAGAAGCAGCCGAAACCAATATATTGCCTCCTTCTGAAACAATAGAAATCGAGACAAACAAGTATTTTGTAGCTATCGAACTTTATAATTATACTAGAAGCGTTTTTGCCTGCGGTCCGGATAATTCTTTCTACAACCATTTAAAAGAGATGCTGGAAGAAATTTATCATAAAAAAGACATATCGTTGAAACTTCCTTATGATTTTTTGCAATTCAGGGAAAAAGGCGGCAAAGAATGGCACCCGCTCATATTTAGCGATGGTGATGCAATCGGCGTGCTTGATTTTCTGCCGAAAAGATTCCAATCTCAATATCCGCATATAAGATGGGAAAAAATGAAACGAATGGCATTGGAAGAAGCAATCGAAAAAGCCTGCGGAGCCGCCGAAGATGATATGGATGAAATCCTGAATTATGCATAAGATGATGACAAAACAGTAGTCTTACCCAGTCGCCGCAAGCTCCTGATCAATTACCGTCTTGAATTCGTCGAAGGGCTGGCCGCCTTCTATCTTTCTGCCGTTGATGAAGAATGAAGGCGTTGCTCTTACACCTTCGGCAACACCCTCGTTGAAGTCTGCCTTTACCGCCGAGGCTGCGGCTCCGCTGTCAAGGCAGGAATTGAATGATGTTGTGTTTAATCCGAGCTGCTGCGCATAACTTTTCAGGTCTGAAATACGCAGCGCATTCTGGTTTTCGAAAAGCTTGCCGTGCATTTCCCAGAACTTTCCCTGGGCAGAAGCGCATTCCGATGATTCAGCCGCCTTTTGCGCGTTGATGTGGATGCTTGTCAGGGGAAAATGCTTGTAAACAAATTTTATCTTGCTTCCATAAGCTTTGATAATTTCCTGAACGGTCGGTTCTGCTGCGCCGCATGCGGGACATTGGAAGTCGCTGTATTCAACCATCACGACTTTCGCGTTCGCGCTTCCGAGAAAATGCTCCATCCTTGGGAGTTGCGAAGCCGGCGGGCTTGACAAAAAGAAATATACTCCTACCGCTATAATAACCAGGATAACAGCCCCATAAATCATTTTTTTCTTTGTCATTGCATCACTTATTTCAGATTATTTTCAATATCCAATATCCTGCAACAGCCATCGCAAAAAAGCCGAGCACCAATATTTTCAGCTGGTGCTTGATATGTATGTTCTTGTTGTGCTTCAGGTATGAGTTCAGCCAGACTCCAAGCGAAGCCGCTATAACGCCTATCAGAGTGTATGTCACCGGGTCAGGCACGCCAAGCCAGTGCATCACCGCGAGCAATGCAAACTCCGAGCCGCAAAGCCCGCAAATCAACGGAACTACCATACAATATGATTTATTGCCAAGGTATAAAAAGGTTAGATGAACTTTAACAGCCAGTAAACAAAAAGAACGATCGCGAATATTGCAACCACTATTATCTTCCTTCTGTGAGGGAAATTCTTTTTGCCGGCGAGCAGGTTCTCAAAAAGATAGCCGAACGTCACAATCATCATCCCGACTATCGTATATGTTATTGCATCATGTATATGCGCAATCTTTGAGACGGCAAGCGCAATTACCTCGGCTGCGGCAAGAACATAAAGTGTTTTCATAAAAATCAATTACAGTAATCCCATTATCCAGTAAGCGACAACGGTTATCGCGAAACATAACACAACCAAAACGACTTTCTGGTATCTGCTCTCGTGCTTCCCGATTATCTTTCTGCCGAAAAAATGAATGCCTTTTGTGCTGAGCAGCTTGTCAATCCAATAGGCGAGCGTGATCACTATCATCCCGAAAAGCGTGAATGTAATTACGTCGGGAACGCCTAAAGCGCGCAGTATAACCAATGCGCCTATCTCCGCTGCCGCAAGATGACATAATGCCATAGAAAACACATTATTGATTGAATCTGAAAGATTTCTTATTCCGCAGTTTATTCGTTTTCTCTAAATTCCAATTTTCACTGTGCCGTCGTATTCATTATCTTATTTAGGCTCAAGTCTTTATAGGTAACATCGCGCAAGCCTTTCATTTCCCTGAACACATACCAGCCGTCTTTTTCTATTGTCCCGACCTGTTTCCATACCCCCTGCATTCCTTCGTAATATTTTGCGTCAGGAGACAATATTATTGTGGGAACTTTCGTGATGTTATATTGCGATATCAGGCTTGCCCCGTCCGAAGAGCTTATGTCATAGCCCGTAATTTTGCTTAACGATATGCCAAAGCCCTGCTTCAGTATGTTCTCCTGAATCGAGAGATTGTAGCATGAGCCGCATGTCTTGTCTGACAGTTCTATAAGCTGCACCTTTCCAAATTCCGTGCCGCTGGCCGGGTCAATGTAAGGCGCGCCGAACCTTGATACAAGCGTTCCGTCGCTTTCTGTTGTTCCAATCTGGCTCCAGAAACTTATTGCAGCTTTTTCAATTTCGCCTGTTATCAGCATTGTCGGGATTTTCCTGATGTTGTATTTTGATATGAGCTGCTTTGCCTCGGCGCTCGTATAATCGAGGGATTTTTCAGAAGTTTTCACATTTAGCTGCCTGATGGCATTTTCTATTTGTGCAGCATCAAAGCAATCCGCGCAGCTCTGCGCGAGAATCTTCGTTATCTGCAAATTCGCGGGCCTTGCAGATTCTTTTGATGCGGCAATCTTTTCGTTCACTGCGGCGCTTGAGCTATAGGCAAGATAAACATCATAAACTGTTATTATAAGAAATATTAGAGCAAGCCCGATTATGATTTTCTGCATCGTTGTATCTTTCTTGTGATGATGCGCCGAGCTTTCGCTTCCTGCGTGCGCATGATGTTTCTGTTCCTTTGAATGATGCTTTTCCATAAATGAAACCTTTTTTCCGATGCCTCCTTTTTCAGAAGGCATGATTAAAATAAAAACAAAAAATTATAAAAAATGTTTCAGCAGCCGCCTACCTGCCTTGGTGCCGAGCTTGATGCCGCCGGAGCGGAAGTTCCTGACGATGTTCCATGCATTCTCTGATTCATCTGTTCTATTGTTTCGCCAGCCAATAGCGAGGAATCGCCTGATGTCCCGCCGCCTAAAGCAATCGTGTTGCCTGCTATGTTGCCCTTCAATCCGACCAGTTGCACAGTCTGCAGCGCAACCACCGCAATCAGCGCCACGAGCACTACCGCCAGTATATGTTCATTCTTTATTGCCATAATATCACCTACATTATTAATGAGTTTTATTTAGGAGGAAAAACCTTATCCACAACAGCAACAACTTTCTTCCTTTTTCTTCTCTGTTTTCTTTTTCGCCTTTTTCTTTTGCCCGAACATTATCATCACCGCTAATCAGCTTATTTCAGCATCCTCCAACCTGCCTTGCGCCGGTTGTAGTACCTTTTTCAATATCCTTGTATTTGATTGAGGCGAGGTTTGTGTATGTAAGCTCTATTCCCTGCTGCTTCAGCACAAGCGCCTTCTGCCCTATATTGTCAGGGAAGAAAAGCGTTTTCCATTTTCCAACTTCCTCGAGTATCTGGGCATTTGTCATTTCCGGATGGTTCTTTATCAGATATTGTGCTATTCCGCGCATTGCCCATGAATGCTGACATCCGCAAGGCCTGCCCCCGTCCGCTGTTACCATCACCCCAAGTCCGCAGCAGTATTCGCATCCAATTTGGTTTCCTATGTCCAAAAATCTTTTCAGCTGGTCTGCAGTGAGCGAGTTCTTCGGATTCGGGTCGTCAAGCGCAACAAGTTTTACTATAAGTGCATTCGCTTTTTGCGGGTTATTGATATCCACGTCATCATAACTTATTCCAAGCTCGGCGCCATAAACAGCGGGAACGCCTTTTGGCAGTATCTGCGCCTCTATCGCGTTCAGCTCCGCGTTGCTTGCTGACGATGCCGCGACAGGTGCAGTTTGCGTCGGAGAACTTACCGCAGAAAATGTCATGCTGTTTATCAGGTATTGGTTAAGGACAACGAAGCCCGCGAGTATTACAATCATTACAATAAGGAACGGCTTGATAAATGACGGCGAAACTTCGGCTTTCTCTTCTATTGCTTCATGTTCCGCGCTTCTGTTTTCCGCGGATTTGTTTTCATCATTGTGTTCCGGCATTTTATCACATGCTTTTATTTTTCGTTTTTGTAAAAAGTTCCTTAAGCTTTACAGCATTTGTAAAGCTTTATTAATGCGCGGGTATATAAACCTTTGTATGCGCAGTGAAAAATTTCTCTTCAGAGTATTTATATCTTTGCAGCAAATATAAAAGTGGTATTATGCAGAAAAACATTCCAAGAAAAGTCGCGCGCCTGAGTCCGCTTGAAAATAATATTCTTAAGGTGCTTTGGAAGACAGACGGAGGCATGCGCGTGCGCGAATTGCATACAAAACTCAAAAACGTTCCACTCACAAGCATCGCGGTGACCCTTGACAGGCTGCATATTAAAGGCGCCGTTGTTCGCACAGGCGAGACGGGAAGGGGAGGAACCCATTATATTTATTCCGCTATCCCGAAGGAAAGTTTCCAGCGGTCTATGGTTGCAGGCGTTATGGACAGGCTTGTGGAAAACTTTGGGCAGATTGCGGTGAATTATTTCAACGAGAAATACGGAAAGAAAAGAAAATAATGTGATAAATATGATAGAGCATTTGTGGCATTGCGCCGTTCTGTTTTTTTACGATCCTGTGAAGATGTTTATTGCAGCAACATCAATAATTGCCGCTGCCACAGTTTTCATGCTTCTTAGAAAAAACACGGTTCAGATAAAATGGAAAGTTTTTGGAATATATGCGCATCTGTCGCTGCTTATTTTCCCGATAATTTTTTTCGCGCTGACAATGCACTGCGGTGCAGACTGTAATACTCCGCTGACTAACATGGTTCTTTATTCGCTGCCTCTGACTATGGCGTTTGCAACCTTTGCAGGGTTTGTCGCGATACCGGTGTTATTTTTGCGCACCGGGCATGAGATAAGAATAGGATTCATCAGCAGCTTTGTAAAAAGCCAATCAAAAAGGATGAACATAAAGACTCCAAAGATTTATGTTGCAAGGACAGGCAAGTCCGTCGCGTTCTCTTTCAGGTCCATGTTTTCCGCGATATTCGTCTCAAAAAAGCTTTTGTCCATCCTGAACAGAAAGGAGCTTGAAGCCGTGCTTCTTCACGAGCTTGCTCACATAAGCTCGAAATCCTCGGTGTTCAAAGTGTCCGCGTTCCTGATGAATTTTTCCCCGCTGTCCATATTCAATTCTTTCGGCAGCGACCTCACCCTTGAGGAAAAAAAGGCGGACGAGTTTGTGATAAAGATGCAAAAGACAAATAGGCATCTTTTGTCAGCAAAAAGAAAAATGGAAAAGTCAGGTTGATTTTTATGTTCGGTCTTTCTGAAAAATGTCCCGTGTGCGGGATGACAGTGAAGAAGGGAAAAGGCGTAAAGAAGTTTGGAAAAGTATTTTGCTCAGAGGACTGCGCGAAAGAGTATGAAAAGCGGCAAACAAAGAAATAATCTTCTGCAATAAAATTCTTGTTCTTTCAAATATCTTTTTATACTCTGGGTATCCAAGTTTTACAAACAATGTAAAGCTTTCTGTGATAAAATGAAAAATATATCAGCAAAAAAAGAAAACTCTGCGCAGGGAAAAGCAGTGGCAGGAATAAACGCAGCCGCCGGCGGAATGGGCATAATAAGTGCGCACAATGTCTGCCACGCAGTATGCGAAAGCCTTGTTGGCATAGCCGCGATTTTCGGAATCGCGGGAATCGGCATGCCTCTGGCATTTTTAACGGATTATAACATTTATTTCTGGGCAATGGCTTTCGCGTTTTTGCTGATAGGACTTGCGCTTCTTGTCAGCAGGAAATGCGTTTCAAAAAATATGATGATGTTCAACGGCGGAATAGTCCTGATAGGCGTGCCTTTTTCTTTCCTAACATCGGTCTTGCCAGCTTTCTGGGTGACGGGTTCAGGACTGATTTTGTTCAGCATCTATAATTTTGCAAAAGGAAGAAGAAAAAAATCAAAGAGGTGAGAATCGTGGCAAAAAGTAAAATCAACAAAGAAAATATTATGCTTTACGGAATTATTGTAGCGGCTGTTGCCATATTAGCTTGGGCTGTTCTCAGCATTTTTGGCACAGGCGTCGGAAGCGCCAACTACAACTATTACCAGCAGCAGAATGCGGGAGGGTGTGGCGACCTGAATGATGTCGCGAATGTCCAGCACCTGAGCCATCATCCTTCCCAGTATGCGGATTGCATAAAGCAGGTTTCCTCAGAAATGTTCAAGCAGGCTGTTGGCACGGACAAGGATGTTTTCATGCAGCAGAATGGGATAAAATAAATCAGTTTCTACTTTTTTACATCTAACAAATGTAAGTTATATAGCGTAACAAGACTAGATTGATTATTATGACGGAAGCGAAAACAAAAAAATTCTCGTGCAGCATAACGGGCATGCACTGCGCTGCATGTGCGCATACGATAGAGAAAGCCATAAAGTTGCAGCCGGGCGTTGTTTCGGTGAATGTGAACTTTGCATCGGAAAAAGCCAGCGTGGAGTTTGATTCGGCTAAAACAGACGAGGACAAGATAAAGGAGGCCATAAACAAGACCGGATATGAAGTTATCGAGGAAAAGGAGCATGACGGAACCGCGGAGGCGGTCCTGAAAGTAATAGGAATGAATAATCCGCACTGCGCAGGCATTATTGACAAGGCAGTTTCCGGAATCAGCGGAGTGAAATCGGTAAAGACGAACTTTGCCTCGGAGAAAGCCGTGATAAATTTTGACGCTTCTGTTGCGAACCTGTCGGAGATAAAGAAAGTTATCAAAGATGCGGGATATGAGCCTTTGGAAATTGAGGAACATATAGAGGACAGGGAAAAGTTTGCGCGGGAAAAGCAGGTAAAGGATTTGAAAACAAAAATCATAGTTGGAGTATTGTTAAGCATTCCAATCTTTCTCGGCTCCTTTCCCGAGTGGTTTTCTTTTGTTCCGCAAATCCTGACAAACCATTTCGTTCTTCTTGCGCTGACAATACCAGTCCAGTTCTGGGTTGGATGGCAATTTTACAAAGGCTTCTGGATAGCTTTGCGAAACAAAACGTCTGACATGAACACGCTGATAGCTATTGGCACTTCATCAGCATTCATATACAGTGCTATTGCAACGCTTTTTCCATCCTTTCTTGTTTCGGGCGGAATAGAACCAACAGTTTACTTTGACACTGCGGCAATTATAATAACGCTTATTCTTCTTGGAAGATTGCTTGAGGCGATAGCAAAAGGAAAAACATCGGAGGCGATTAAAAGGCTGATGAAGCTCCAGGCAAAAACCGCGCGAGTTATCAGGAACGGCGAAGAGAAAGAGATACCGATAGAAGATGTTGTTGTCGGGGATATTGTTGTGATAAGGCCGGGAGAAAAAATTCCCGTTGACGGAGTTGTGGTAAGCGGGGAATCGCATGTTGACGAGTCCATGATAACAGGGGAAAGCATGCCTGTGCTCAAAAAAACTGGGGACAATGTTATCGGCGCCACGCTCAACAAGGAAGGCTCCTTCAAATTCAGGGCAACAAAAGTCGGGAAGGAAACAATGCTCGCGCAGATAATAAAACTGGTTGAGGATGCGCAGGGCTCGAAAGCGCCGATACAAAGGCTCGCTGACAAAGTCGCAGGAATTTTCGTGCCAGCGGTTATGATAATAGCGATAGCTGCTTTCTTAATCTGGTTTTTCGCCACAGCGAATTTTGTTCTTGCCCTCACGATTTTTATATCGGTTCTCATAATAGCCTGCCCTTGCGCGCTCGGTCTTGCAACGCCGACTGCGATAATGATTGGAACAGGAAAGGGCGCGGAGAACGGAATACTCATAAAAAGCGGCGAGTCGCTGGAGAACGCATACAAGATGGATACCATAATTTTTGACAAGACGGGAACGCTAACGAAGGGCGAGCCTTCCGTCACGGATATAATCAAAACAACAATGATTCCAGAGAACGATGTGCTGAGGCTTGCTGCCATTGCGGAAAAAAACTCGGAGCATCCGCTTGCGGATGCGATTGTAAAAAGCGCGCAGGAAAGGAAAATAAAGTTGCCTGATTCCGACAAGTTTTTCGCATTGTCCGGAAAAGGGGTTGTCGCGGAATACGGCGGAAAAGATATTCTCGTGGGGAACAGGATTCTGATGGACGAGAACGGAATAAGAATTTCTGAAATAGAGGAAAAAATAAAATCGCTTGAGGAGGAAGGGAAGACCGCGGTCATTGTTGCGCTGGGAAAAGAGCTGATAGGAATCATAGGAATTGCCGACACGCTCAAGGAATCCTCAACGGACGCTGTCAGGATATTGAAGAAAATGGGAATAGAAACAATAATGATAACAGGAGACAATGAAAGAACTGCAAAAGCGATTGCTTCAAAAGTCGGGATAGAACGCGTGCTTGCGCAGGTGCTTCCTGCGGACAAGGCAAACGAAGTTAAAAAATTGCAGGTATCGGGAAAAATAGTCGGTTTTGTCGGAGACGGAATAAACGACGCGCCCGCGCTCACGCGGGCTGACATCGGCATAGCGATAGGAAGCGGAACTGACGTGGCAATTGAGTCCGGAGGAATAGTTTTGATAAAGGATGATTTGCGCGATGTTGTGAAAGCCATACAGTTGAGCAAATTCACGATAAGAAAAATAAAACAGAATCTTTTCTGGGCGTTCGTCTACAACACCGCGGGAATACCTATAGCAGCGGGAATTCTCTACCCGTTTTTCGGCTTCCTGTTGAATCCGATAATCGCCGCGGCGGCGATGGCATTCAGCAGCGTGTCCGTTGTGGCAAATTCCCTTTCTATGAAAAGCTGGAAACCGAAAGTCTAGTATTTATCTGCTTTGTTACAATCTTCTTTTTATGAGGCCTCCCGAATGCGTTCTTGTAAGGCTCGGCGAGATAGCGCTGAAAAGTCCGCAGGTGCAGAGAAGGATGTTCGGAATGCTTCTTGACAATGTTAGGGCTGCGCTTGATGGGCTGGAATACGAATTGGAGACGAACCCGAACAGGATTTTCATTTACACGAAGCAGATTCCCGAAGCGATGGAAAGATTAAAAAAAGTTTTCGGCGTGACTTCCGTATCGCCATGCTGGACTTGCTTTTCGGGACTGAACGACATCCGCATGCTTGCCTCGGACATAGCCTCGGACGTTTTGAAAATCGGCGAGAAGAATTCTTTCGCGATTCGCGCGCACCGCGTGGGAAGACACAAGTTCTCGTCAAAAGAAATAGCGGAAGAAGCCGGCGCGGCTGTGAAGCGCGTGACCGGCGCAAGAGTAGACCTCTCAAAACCGGAGAAGGAAATATTCATCGAGGCGCGCTCGCGCAAGACTTACGCGTTCGTTGATAAAATTCCTGCGGCGGGCGGAATGCCAGTCGGCGTAAGCGGAGGAATAGTTGCCGTGATAGAAAAACCGGCGGATGCGATAGCCGCATGGCTGATGATGAAGCGCGGCTGCGAAATCGTTGCTTTGGTTAATGATGAGAATATTAAATTGGCTGAAAAACTGAAAGAGTGGGACGCGCAAATGGCGATAGCTGTTTACGACGGAAGAATCATGGAAAGCTTCCTTTCGGATATTCCTGAAAATAAAAAGCATGCCGCGAAAGAAATGCTGCTGGCAAAGTTCGCTTCGCTTGCCGCGGAAAAGGAAGGCACCCTCGGAATAAGTTCCGGAATATCTGACGCAAGCCTGAAATTCATTGAAAGGATGAACAGCGTATCCGTCGTGCCATTATATATGCCGCTCCTGCTTTATCCGGAAAAGGAATTAAAAGCTATTATGAAATTGATAGGAATAAAGGCAAAATCAATAAAAGAAAAACTTCAAGAAGCAGATTTGGAAAAAATGAGCGCGGATATTGAAAATACCGCGGAACAAATGCTTAAATCTCTGCGAGAGGAGAAAATAGAATATGATGCAGGATGAAAGCGTAGAGAAGGAAAATATTAAAACAGTTTCTGAAGATGTTGAACAGAAGAAAATTACAGACGAAGATATAAAATCCGCGATAATGTCAATAATGAAAAAGCGCATTTCTGTCAGGTCCCAGGAAGAGCTGGCTTCTCTTGTCGCAGATGAAATCAACGAGAACGTTCAGCCGCAGAAAATCAGGATTCTCGCGCTCGATCTGTCGCAGATTGAGGTTCGCGTTCTCACGAAAAGATCAAACATGGAAAAGCCTTCAAACTGTCCGTCATGCAATAAGCCGCTGAAAGCGCTTTATGCGAAAAATCTTCTTGACCAGAAAGTCGTTGTCGGGCTGGAATGCGGACGTTGTTTGTACCGCGGCACCTTGAAAAGCTTCGCGCCTTTCAGGTACGAGTTCAGTATTAGAAAATAAAAATTGGCGCCGTCGGCAGGATTTGAACCTACGTATCCTTACGGACACCCGCTTTCGAGGCGGGCGCGTTGAACCTAGCTTCGCTACGACGGCATCAGAAATATTATGGAACAGAAGTTTTAATAAGTTTATTTGAATCATATCGGCACGCCGAACGCGTCGGAAAGCTTCTCAATCTTCTTGACCTCGGAAATGAATTTTTCCCCCTTTTCCGTTATTCTGTAAACCACATGATTTCCCTTAATCTCCCTGATAAATTCCCCCTCAATCAGCAGGGCAAGATGCTTCTTCATCCTCGGGTGCGAGAGGTTTGCCTTGTAAAGAATGTGAGTGGGCTTAATGTCGCCGTTTGCCCTTACAAGTTTCAGTATGTCCGCAAGTATGGAAATTCTTGACCTCCTAACGTTCAATTTTATTCACCCGTATGAGCATTATAAGAAGAGAGACAAATCCCGAAAGAAGCGATATCTGCGCAAAAACATATATGATTGCGTTCAATGACGTGAACAGGGAAAGCAGATGGTACGTTCCCATAAGCATGAATGCCAGCATCACCAAAAATGCGTTGGTGTTTCTATTAAGCACATAATTCGCGGCGCTTTTGAATATCACGTATGAAAGAATGAAAAGCGACAGTACCTGGAAATACGGGAACCCTATATTCCAGAACGGGAGGAATATCGGGAACCTCAATTTTTCCGGAAGATACATCATCACAAGCAATCCGTACGCAAAAAGGGAGCTTGCATAATAAATCCAGAATCCGAAATCGTCAGCCCATGATGCGGCATCCTCAAATATCGAGGCTCTTGAAGTTGAAAGTGTCAGCAATGTTGTTATCCCAAGAGTAAACAACCCCATTCCCAATATCGCAAAGCTTGCATGAAGATAGAAATGGGATTTTTTCGAAGTTATGTTGAAGAGCTTGAATGCGTAAAAACTTACCAGAAAGCCGATTGCCGCGGAAAGCAGGTACATTACAGAATCAAACCCGAAAAACCACGGAGGAACAAGCACATTCATTTATTATCACTATTTTTAGCTGTGAAGGCTGACGTATTTGTTTTATGAACCATAAGTCCAGATTTGCGTTTCACAAACGGCTTATAACCCTTTTGCGAATTCTACAATAACGGAAATGCCACCCGCCAAAAACAAAATGAGGTGATGAGCAAAACAGGGTGGAAAAACGCCGGAAGGCGATTTCATCGCCTTCAATCTGTTTATTCCCACCCAACAAATCGCAGCTTCGTTCCAAGTCCCCGCAAAGGGGACTCTAATTACCTAATTTTCTGCTTCTAGAGTATTTAAAACCTAACAGACGGCCTGCCCGCTTCTGTTTTGCATATTTATTTAAGTTTCATAGATAGATTATCTAAGAATGCGCCGGTAGTCTAGTGGTAGGATACGAGCTTGCCAAGCTCGCGACACGGGTTCAAATCCCGTCCAGCGCACCAATCTTTTTATTTTGCCTTTTTCATATATTCTTATGAATTTCAAGATTCCTTATCACCACCAGAAGAACTGCTATTTCTGCGGGCCGACAAGCCTCAAGATGGTTTTTGAAACGTTTGGTGTCAAAAAGACCGAGAAGGAGCTTGCGCGACTGGCTGGAACCACGAAAGAAAAAGGCACATCGCATTGCGGAATGATAAGGGCGTGCAACAAAAACGGCTTTTCCTGTTTCGTTCATGAAAAATCCAATTTCAGGAATGTGGAATCTTTCCTGAAGGCAGGACTGCCTGTAATCTCGGACTGGACTGATGAAAAAAGTATGACAGGCCATTACAATATAATAACAGAGATAGGGAAGAAAAATATTTTTTTCTGCGACCCTTGGTATGGCCCGAAATATCCTGTTGATAAAAAGGTTTTTGAAAAATATTGGAAAGATGAATCGACAAGCGGCAGGAAATGGATAATGGCGGTCCTGCCAAAAAGCACAAAAGTAAGGCAGGAGATAGAAATGAAAATAAACGGGAACAGTATTATGGTTAAGGCTGGAAGGGTCTATAATTCTCAATAAGATAAGATGATAAAATGATGATACACAAGGGCAAAGCAGGAACAAAAAAAAGCCGGAGATTTCTGATTGTTGACACTGAAGGGCTGATGTCGGATATGGCAAGGCAGCTGAAAGAAGAAGGAAATGAAGTCAGGATGCACATAGTTCAGGAGAAATGGCAGGATATAGCGGACGGGATTGCCGAGAAGGTGGATGACTGGAAAGCCCATATTGACTGGGCTGATGTAATTCTTTTTTCGTATTCTGGTTTTGGAAAAGAGCAGGAGGAGATGAGAAGGAAAGGCTACAAAGTAGTGGGAGGCTCTTCCCTGGAAGTCATTGAGTTGGACAGGGACGAAGGAGTAAAAATGCTGGAGCGGATTGGAATAAAGCCAATCCCGTCCGCGGAATTCAACTCTTTCAAGAAAGCAAGGGAATTTATAAAACAGAACCCTGCGAGATATGTGTTCAAGCCGTGCGGGAAAATGGAAGACGACAAGGAATCAACTTTTGTAGGAAGTGAAAAAGACGGCTCCGATGTGCTGTATGCCTTGGGCAAGTTCGAGAAGATATGGAAAGGAAAAGTCAGTTTTATGCTCCAAAAATTCGTGGAAGGCATAGAAGTCGCAGTAGGATGCTACTTCAACGGCAATGAATGGGTCAAGCCCGTTAAAGTAAATTTCGAGCACAAAAAGCTGATGCCTGGGGAGATAGGACCGAACACAGGGGAGCAGGGAACGGTTTTTTATTTTGTGGACGACTGCCATCTTTTTGATATGACACTAGGCAAAATGACAGAAATCCTACGGAAGAAAAATCATGTCGGGATAGTAGACCTAAACATGATAGTGAACGAATCAGGCATACACCCGCTCGAGTTCTGCATAAGGAACGGGTATCCGACGCTGCAGATAGAGGCTGCATCTCTGGACAAGCCGTGGGGCGAATTCTATTGGGACTTGGCAAGCGGAAAAGACACGAGTTTTAAGGTCAAAAAACCTTTTTCCGTGGGCGTGGTTGTTTCAGTGTCGCCGTATCCTTACGAAAGCAAGGAGCTGTTTGAGAAAATTTCAGCGGGACAGATAATCTTCGTCAAAGGAAAAGAAAAATTTGTCAGGTACGCGGACGTGAAAATAACGCGCGGCGAACTGGCACCTGCGGGGTGATATGGGATACCTTCTTGTTTGCGTGGGGACCGGAGATACGCTTGAGCAGGCCATAAAGGATGCATACGACACAGTCGGAAAAGTGGACGCGAAAGACATGATGTACAGGAACGACATAGGAAGGAAGGTTGTTGAAGGAAAGTGGATTGAAAAATTAAGGAAATGGAAATATCTGTAAAATAATTTAGAATCCGGAGCAAACCCCTTTAAACCAAAACCATTAAATACTTGACGGAGAGAATAAATATTAAGAAAAGCAAATGATAAATGATTTGAGTTGTTTTTATGCCGTTCTGGTCAAAGCCGCAAAGAAAGGATATTGAGGCAGTGAAGCAGGCAGTTGTTCCTGAAAGGCAGCAGGAGCCGGTTTCTTTGCCCAAAATTGAACTTGGAAAGCTGCCGGATAGGCCGCGTTTTGCCCCGCTCTTCGTCAAGATAGACAGGTATCAGGAAGTGCTTAGCACCATCCAGAACCTCAAGGAAATCCTCCTTGGAGCGCGCGATTTGCTGAATTTGATGCAGCAGCTTGACAGGATAAGGCTTGAAGCCGAGACGCTTCTCCAGAAGAACATCCAGGAGGTTGTGCTGAACATTTCAAACATGGACAAGGAGTTTGTCAGGCCAAAGGGAATACAGACAGAGGAACATCAGGTTTCAAATGTGGAATATGAGAAAGTGGGAAGCTATGTCGGCGAGCTGCAGAGGGAGCTTGAAAACCTTAGGTCGCAGCTGCAAACTTTCAGATAATTCTTCGAATTCTTAAAATGGTGCGGAGAGTCAGATTTGAACTGACGAAGGGACTAACCCACAAGGTATCTTAACTCAAGTCTCTGAGCATCGCACTGCAGGAAACCTTTAATCCTAAGCCTTGCGCCTTAGACCTGGCTTGGCTATCTCCGCATAAATGACCTTTTTAGAAAAAAGGTCAATCAAAAACCAAATAAATAATTTGTCTGTATAGCTTAAATGCTTTTTATATTCTTTGTGTTGTATTATACTTTACAGAAAATGGCCGCGGTGGTGTAACGGCATCGGGAAAACTCCCAGCACGTTAAAGCACAAGAGCCTGTGGAAAACCTTTTCTTTTTAAAAAGAAAAGGTTTATCAAAAGAAAACAATTTAGAAAAAAGCTTTATCAAAAAAGAATATTACAGAAAGCTCTTAGACCGAGTTCGAATCTCGGCCGTGGCCCCACTTATAATAACCTTAATTTTTCATCCAAAAAAATAATTTGTTCTTTACACTTCCTTAAGCCGTCTTCAAACATTTGGATTTCCCTTTTCAGAAATTCAACTTCTTTCTTATGATAACTTATGTAGCTTTTATGATGGTTTTCAATTTGTCCAACATGGAATTTTAGCTTTGCCTCTTGGTCGTGTTTTTCATCAATACCTGTTATTTCTCGAAGCCGTTTTTTATGGTTTTCAATGGACTTTTCATGAAATGCTACCCAACTCTCATTATACTTGATTTCCTTCTCGTTTTCGAGAATTAGCTTTTTTAAATTCTCTATTTCCTGTACGTAGAATTTTCTTCTTTCTTCCTGTTTCTTCCTTTCTTCATTGAGATATTTCAACCTTTCCGCCTGATCCTTGATGTCTTTCATTTTCATCACTGGGAACGCAAATGGCGCAAGCTTTAAAAACTTGGTGAAACTCATTTAAGTATGCATCATATGAAAAACGTGATATGCATATCAGGGCAGCCCGCGTGCGGCACAAGCACTGTCGCAAAGATTATCGCCGAAAAGCTGGGATTGGATTATTTTTCTCCTGGGCAATACTTCAAGAAACAGTCTTCCGGAAAGGAAACGGAATCCGCAATAACGGTCTGGAAAACGGAGAAAGGCTCAAGCAGGGATTTTCACAATGATATAGACAGGCTTCAGCTGGAGATTGCGGAAAAGGGGAGCGTTGTCATAGACGGGAAGCTTTCAATAAGGATGGTAAAAAACGCGGACCTAAAGGTCTGGCTGAAAGCGGATATTCACAAAAGGGCTGAAAGGGTTGCAAAAAGGGATTTCATAAATCATGAATCAGCGCTCGCAAAGCTGAAAGAAAAAGAGGAATTGGAAAGAAAAAACTGGAAGAAAATTTACGGCTTTGATTATTTTGAGCAGGAGAATGACGCTGACTTGGTTATTGACAACACGGAACTTTCCGCGGAGGAAACCGCGCAAAAGATTCTGGAGTTCCGGAAAAACAAGACGGAAAGGATTTAAAGATTAAAGGCTTTAATAAAGTCATGTCTACTGAAGAAATTCTGATGGCTGCGGCGCTTTCTGATACAAAAATAAGGGAACTTGTGATAAGAAAAAAATTGATAACTAATTATGGCACGTTGAGCCAGATTGAACAGCAAGGGTTTGATTTGAGAACGTCTGAAATATACAGACATTTTGGTTATGACTTTATAGGAAAAACTGAAAGACGTCCCCCAGAGAAAAAGAAAATCGAACCTGTCGGAGGAATATATGAATTAGAACAGGGTGTATATGACATACATTTTATTGAAGGCTGCAATTTTCCAAACAATATTTCAGGACTGATAAAGACAAGGAGCAGTTCAAACAAATGCGGCGTTGAAATAACAAGAGAATTCGTAGGCGAGGGTTGCAGAGTAACAAGCGGCGCTTATGATGCCGGGTTCAAGTTCAGTAATATAGCGGGAACGCTGATAGTCCATAATGAATATGGATTTAAAACCGAACCTGGCGCTTCGCTCGCCAAAATGATATTCTTTGAGTCGGGCGCTGTGGTAAAAACCTATAATAAAAAACGGGAAAAATCAAATCATAAGTGCGTAAAAAAGGATGGAGGTGAGACCATTAAAAACAGCACGCAATTTTCAATTCTCGATTTCTATCGCGGAGAAGAATAATAACAAAACCTTTAAAAGGTTCAGCGCAACCTATTTAAATATGTATCTTCATCAAAGGATACTACTTCACAGGTGCGTTGCGGTTGGAACGAAGCAAACGTTTGCTGGTAATGAGAAACCAATTTCCACCTCGAGGAATCGGCTGCAAAAAATTTGCAGTGTGGCAAACATGAGGATTAAATTATGTTTTTTCCGATGTGAGCGAAAGATTGGTGATACTCTGTTTAGTAGATTAGCAGGGATTAATCATAACAAGTTGTAATTCACAACTTAGTGTGTTCTTTAACTAATTCCGGTTGATCCTGCCGGAGGTCACCGCTATCAGGGTTCGGCTTAACCATGCGAGGCGAGATGTTACAATTTCAGCAATGAAGTTGTGGTGTCTGTCGTACTGCTCAGTAACACGTAGTCAACCTGCCCTTTTCTCCGGGACAATCCCGCGAAAGTGGGGCTAATACCGGATAACTGTCGGATACTGGAATGTTCCAACGGTAAAAGCTTCGGCGGAAAAGGATGGGACTGCGGCTGATTAGGCTGTTGTCAGTGTAATGAGCCTTTTTCTTTCTTGGTATTGAACTTGTAAGAAAGAAAAACGCTCGCGAAAAAGAAAGAATTTTATAAAAAATTTCTATTTCAATTCTTTTTTTCTTAAAACAAATTTCTTTTTTTCCGAGCGAAGGAAAGAGGCTTTACAGAACTGACAAACCGATAATCAGTATGGGCCATGAGAGTGGATGCCCAGAGATGCCTTCTGAGACATGAAGGCAGGTCCTACGGGACGCAGCAGGTGCGAAAACTTCCCAATGCCTGAAAGGGTGAGGAGGGAACCCTGAGTGGTTGTACTTATTGTATAATCTTTTGCCTAGTCCAAACAACTAGGCGAATAAGTGGTGGGTAAGACGGGTGCCAGAAGCCCTTTTTGCTGGCGCAAAAAGCGCTTGCGGAAAATAATAGAAGGGCTTGCACATGCCGCCGCGGTAATACCCGCGCCACGAGTGGTGATCGCGATTATTGGGCCTAAAGGGTTCGTAGCCGGTTTAGCAAGTTCCTGGTGAAATCTCTCAGCTAACTGAGAGGCGTGCTGGGAATACTGCCAAACTTGGAACCGGGAAAAGTCAGAGGTATTCGTTGGGTAGGAGTTAAATCCTTTAATCCGACGAGGACCAACGGTGGCGAAGGCGTCTGACTGGAACGGGTTCGACGGTGAGGAACGAAAGCGTGGGGAGCAAATGGGATTAGATACCCCAGTTTACGAGAGAGGATAAAGAATTAATTTGTCTTCCTCGTATGGGTAAGTCCACGCTGTAAACGATGTCCGTTTGATGTTGCAAGTCCTATAGGGGCCTGCAGTGTCGGAGTGTAGGTGTTAAATGGACCGCCTGGGGAGTACGGCCGCAAGGCTGAAACTTAAGGGAATTGGCGGGGGAGCACACAAGGGGTGGAGGCTGCGGTTCAATCGGATTCAACGCCGAACATAGACACAAGATTTATTAACTAGAGTATCTATGCCATTTTCATGAAGCAAGAAGTTTGCGAATGTGTTGGCCTATATCTGGGAGATGGATTAAAATCTATGAAGAATTCTTCTATGTATAGGTTATCGTTTACAAATTGCAATTTGGAACTAATCTTGAAGATGAAACATTTTTTCATTTCTATGGGAATACCAAATTCAAAGGTTTATGCACAAATTGATGTTCCGATAGGAGACGATGCAGAGAAAGTTAAAAGAAAAGTTATTTCAAAAATAAAGATTAGATATTTGAATGCTAAAACAAGAGTTGCAAAAAGGAAAAAACCAGCAGTTCAAATACGGGCATTCAGCAAAGAAATAAGGAAAAAATTAAACAACCTTATAGAAGGAGAACTTAAAAACATAAACAGAAAAAAAGCAGTATGCATTCTTAGGGGAATTTTTGCTGCTGAAGGACGCGTGAAATTACAGAAAAAAAGTCTTAATGCAATTTGTATAGCAACTTCGGAAGATAAAAACTATCGTTTGATTGAATTGTTATTCAAAAAACTTGGCTTCAAATATTATTATTCTCATAACGAATTTTATTTTCATGGAATCAAACAATTCGAAAGATTCAGAAAATTAAAAATTCACATTCTCCATTCAGATAAAAAAGAGAAATTTGAAAATGCGCATAGAACTCTTAGAGGAAATCTTGGTTTATCGGATATCTCACCAGGAGCGACAGCAGAATGAAGGTCAGCCTGACGGGTTTACCAGACGCGCTGAGAGGAGTTGCATGGCCATCGTCAGCTCGTACCATGAGGCGTGCCGTTAAGTCGGTTAACGAGCGAGACCCACGCTGTTAGTTGCCACCGCAATCTTCGGATTGCGAGCACCCTAACAGGACCGCTGGTGAAAAACCAGAGGAAGGAGTGGGCGACGGTAGATAGCCTTAATTCAATTTATGGCTTTGCCGATGTCCGTATGGCCCGAATCTCCTGGGCTACACGCGGCCTACAATGGTTGGGACAATGCGATGCAACGCCGAAAGGCGAAGCTAACCGCCTAAACCCAACCTTAGTTCGGATTGGGGGCTGAAACTCGCCCCCATGAAGCCGGAATCCCTAGTAAGCGAACGTCATAATCGTTCGCTGAATACGTCCCTGCTCCTTGCACACACCGCCTGTCAAACCATGCGAATGGATTTTTGGTGAGGCTCTCCCCCTAACCCAGCAATGGGAGTGGTGAAAGTCGAGCCAAGAGTCTGTAAGTGGGGTTAAGTCATAACAAGGCAGGCAGCAGTTCTATTATCCCAGTGAATGAAGATAGGCGAAAATATCGCTTCGGCGAAATGTTTTCAGGAAGGTGAAATGAGGGATTTTTGCGATAAGGATTGAAGCACAAAAAAAGCGTTATGGAATAATTCAATCCATATCCCGAGCTGCCGTCTTATGAGAAGGTAGCCCTACCGGAAGGTGGGGCTGGATCACCTCCTTAAATTTAATAATGTGTACTGCTAACAGGGCACTAAATAAGAAGTCTGAAATATATTCTGCGGAATATATCTCCGGATATAGCATTTAACGGCCAGCCCTAAAGATTTAAATGTTCAATGTCAAAAGTAATTTTATGGGCTGGTAGATCAACGGATAATATTCGTTAAAGATCGCTACCCTTGCAAGGTAGAGGTTCTGGGTTCAAATGAGCTTTTTTCCAAAAAGCTTAAGCAAAAATATAATGAAAATCCCAGCCAGTCCACCATCATGCTTAAATAGTTACAAAATGCAATTAGTTTTGCTGAATTTTTTGCGGTGAATTTGTATGAATAACGAAAAATCTTGCATTGGTTTATAATTCTAAAATAATTCACCAAAAAATACTTTCAGAATTCTTTGAAAACTTCTGTTTTTCTTTTTATCTTTCGCTCACATCCTGCTCTTCATCTATTATACTCATTTTTGGAAATGCGTGCACATCGCTGCTTTTGCGGCGGTGGAAGTGTTGATGGCGATGATTGGCTCTTTTCCGCCGGCGCTTTTTCGCGCTCGGACAGAAAAGGGCCGTTTGAACACCTATTGAATCCGAAAGGATTATGAAAAAACGGTTATCCATTGAGCCGCGCCAGAACCGATTGAAGTAGGCTACGCCTACTTCCAGCGTTTTTTGGCAATGCAAAAATTTATTTTTGCGATGAAACTGGCAAAGGCAAGGACTGACGGACGCAGTGATATTAATTTGTCACTCGCCCGTCGGTCAGGTCTGTGGGATAAGAATTGAAACAATAAGCCGTATGGCGGATGGCTTGGCTCTGAACAACGATGAAGGCCGCAGCAAACTGCGATAAGCACGGGGTAGGCGTATGCAGCCTTCGAACCCGTGATAGCCTAATGCGACTTCGCGCCTGCTTCGGCAGGCATTCGCGGATGAGATTGCATCAAACCTGCGAAGGACAATCCGCTGGATTAAAGCATTTAAGTAAGCGGAAGAGGAGAAAGAAAATCGATTCCGTTAGTAGGGGCGACCCAAAGCGGAACAGGACAAACCGAACCCGTCCGGAAACGGAACGGGAATGTGGAGTTTGGACTCGGGCACTTCTTAACTTTCCAACCTGAAGTTCCCTGGAATGGGACGCGACAAAGCGTGACAGCCGCGTAGGGGGACGGAAGAAAGAAGATTCCGGGTATCCAGAGTATCGTTCTTCGGATATAGAGCGAGAAGACGGGTGCCATCAGTACCCAATCCTAAATATGTTCAGAGTCCGATAGCGCAATAGTAAGGTGACTGAAAGCTGAAAAGTACTCTTCACCGAGGGTGAAAGACGAGAAGTAATTTATAGGAGCAGAACAATGCATTTGTTATGATGCTTCCTCCACAGCAACCAGCGATACAACTTGAGATACCTACTGGAATAAAATTCAGAAAAAACAGCGTAAGATTGCCAAATAATCTAACTCCAATGTTAGCTTATTTTATCGGCTTCTTGCGCGACGGAACATTAGACAAAGATACGCATACTTATGGCGTCAGAATATTCCAAAAGGATAAAGAATTTCTTGAGAATGTGATTAACAAAATTTCAATCACGCTTTTCGAAAAGCGTGCAAACATAATTGAGAGTGGTGCGGATTTTGCATGGCAATTAAGTTCAAAACCGCTTTCGTTATTCATTCAAAAGAATTTTGATTACCCAAAGAATTTCTTGCAGAAATTTTGGGATGTTCCAAAAGTCATATTGGAATCTCCAATAGAAATTAAAAAATGGTATATTGCTGGTTTTGCGGATGCAGAAGGTTCTATATGTTGGGAACATGATAAAAGCAGCAAATTTATTGCAATTTATATCTATCAATCTTGGAACAATCCTAAAGAATGTCCACCTTTATTTAAAATAAAACAGATGCTAAAGGAATTTAAAATAAATTGTATTGGTCCACAACTTTATAAAAAAGAATCAAATGCTTTTAGATTGAAATTAACTTATAGAAACTCCAGAAAATTCTTGAAAGAAATACCACTTCTGAAAAAATTACTTCCTGTCCATCAAAAGAACCTGAAACCATACGGCGATAGTCTTCCATGGCATGGAAGGTGCGCCTGCGAATGAACGTACCGCGAGGTGCAAGTAAGAGCGGGCGCTTACAGTGTCATGAGATTCGTTTCGAAACACGAGGCAGGGAGTTTGTTTCCGTGGCGAGGTTAATCCGGTTAGCGGAGAAGCCAAAGCGAAAGCAATAAGCGCGTAGCTGCGCAAGCAGCGTGGCGCGAGGTCTGAAAGGGCCTGTAGTCACGGGGACAAGACCCGAAACCGCTTGATCTAACCCTGGATAGGGCGAAGCGCGACGAAAGTTGCGTGGAGGCCCGGTACCGATGTTGGGCGCAACCACTCGGGTGATTTGGGGTTAGGGGTGAAAAGCCAATCGAAAGCGGTAATATCTGGTTCCTTCCGAAATGCATATAGTGCAGCCTCATCCGAGGCAGCTGGCGGGGTAAAGCACTGATTGGGGAGTTAAGGAGCGAAAGTTCCGGCTTTCCTGTCAAACTCATAATCCGTTAGCGCCGTAGACGATGGGAGTGAGGGCACTGGGGTAAGCTCGGTGTCCGAAAGGGGAACAACCCAGCCTAAGGTTAAGGTCCCTAAATCTTAGCTAAGTCGCGAAAGTAGTGCTGGTTCAAAAACAGGAGGGGCGTAGGCTTAGAAGCAGCCATCGCATAATCAACGCGTAACAGCGGACCTCTCGAGAATCAGTGCGCTGAAAATGGACGGGAGTAAGTTAAGTACCGATACCTTAGATATCGAAAGATATAGCGTAGGAAGGCGCTCCGTGCGGGCAGAAGCATCTGCGAGAGCGGGTGTGGACCGCATGGAGATGAAAATCCTGCCGGTAGTAGCAGCAAAGTCAGGTGAGAATCTTGACCGCCTAAAGGGCAAGGTTTTCCCGGCAACGTTTTTCGGCCGGGAGTTAGTCGATCCTAAGTCCAATCTTAACTGAACTGGACGAAAGGGAAGCAGGTTAATATTCCTGCACCACGGGCATACGCGCGGTAACGCAAGTCCGGGCGCGGACGCTTCTGGACAAGCCGGCGCAAGTTAAGCGCATTAAATCCGGGGAGTTTCGTCATGAAGAGAACCGGATGAGGGCGTTAATAGCTCTGCTGTATTGCGGAGTCCGGCCCATCTCAGGAGCCCATGAAAACGCGCGCGGAAAGGATTGCTCGTGTTCGTACCAAGAACCAACACAGGTGCCCCACGCTGAGAAGGCGAAGGCGTCTCGGGATACACCATTTTAGGGAACTCGGCAAATCAGCTCCGTATCTTTGGTATAAGGAGTGCCTGGCCAGCGATGGTCAGGTTTCAATAACATGGGAGGAGCGACTGTTTAACAAAAACGCAGCCGACTGCTAAAGAGAAATCTTGCGTACAGTCGGTGAGGCCTGCCCAGTGCGAGTGTGTTAAAACCGGTTTCAACCGGTCCAAGCCCTCGTAAACGGCGGCGGTAACTCTGACCGTCTTAACGTCGGTCATTTTAGTCGCGAAAGCGGCGATGAAAAAAATCAATCAATGCCGATTGAGATAAAGGTAGCGTAAATGCTATGTCCAATCCGTTACAACTTTCAGAATTAACAGTCGGAGATGGACGGAGTTATGTTAAACTTCGTTGGGCCAATTCTGCGGAAGCGACTGTGCTATTTTTCTTTTTAGAGCAACGGCGAGCAATCGTCGTTTATCTGGAAAGGACATAGCAGCGCATTCCCTTGTCGATTAATTGTCGACCCGCATGAATGGCTTAACGACTCCTCTACTGTCCCAAGATGGAACCCGGCGAACCTGCTATTGTGGTGAATAGGCCACAGACCCTCAGAGGGAATCGGAGCAAGTATCAAATATTTAAAGATTCAAGAATAATTAAAAGTAGTGATACGCATGGTATTGAAAGAAGATGTTCTAAATATAATAAAAAAATCCGAAGGATTTACTACAGAAGAAACTCTTTACAAAGAACTTTCGGATAAATTTTTTAGTAATGAAGGGCACATGCCTGCGATATTAGCAACCAAAGAAGATGCAATAAGATATATACATGATGCTCTTAATGAGCTTCTTAAAGAAAACAAAATTAAAACCGGATATAAAATAAAACAATAATTCTTTTTAGCGATATTTCTCCGACCTTTTAGAGAAGACCCCGTGGATGGGAGTAAGTAAGATGATAGAAGTGAAGCTCAGCTTTCATATTCTATTTTTCGGCTTTCAGCCGACGCTGATGCTAAAAATAGATAAGGAAGCTTCGCAAAAACAAATACATGAAAATTAAAATTTTTCATATCAAAAGTTTGACAGAGCAAGAGCTATTGGCATATGAAATTGGAGTGCATCTCGGCGACGGTTGTCTTTTTGTGGATGAAAATCATAGAACTTATAGGAATGAATTTTCTGGACATTTTGAGAATGATAACGAGTTTTATTCAAAAATATTTCCAGAAATCTTTGAAACGGTTTATGGAAAGAAATTAAAGATCTACAAAAAGAAAAATGAAAATACAATCATTGCTGTTTTGAATTCCAAAGAAAATGTGCAAAAGAAAATGTCTTTAGGGATTCCGTCCGGAAATAAGCTAAAATTGAAAAGAGTTCCGGAGTGGATAAAAAACGGTTTGATTCCGCATTTCATAAGAGGATTTGCTGATAGCGATTTCTCAATTTCTTTCAAGAAAAACAAGAAAGGAATTCATTGTGAACCGAGAATTGAACTTTTTACAAATAATAGAGTTCTTGCAGAATTTGTTTTTGCAAATCTGAAAAATCTGAATTTTAATCCTTCTTTTGAAAAGGCTTCAAGAAGAGGATTCAATGAATTCAGGATAAGATTATATGGAAAGAACATGTTAGATAATTGGATGAACAAAATTGGATTTTACAATCCAAAACATTTGTCCAAAGTTTGTCTTTTTAGGAAATATGGTTTTGTTAAACCTAACATGACAACAGATGAACGGCTTGCATTTCTTTGATTATTTTTCCCAGCGGTCAGCTCTGCGGCAGCCTGTCGTTGTTGTGCGGTCGCGGTCTCATAGCGTAGGCAGGAGCTGTTAAGCGTTGGATTTCGGTCCAACGATAGGCGACAATGTAACACTGCCATCTCGTGACTGTATGGCTAACCTCGTTTTCGGGGAACACCGATTGGTGGGCCGCTCGGCTGGGGCGACGCGAACAAGCAGAATGTAATATACCATTAAAATCCAAAAGCTGTTTGTCGCGCCTTATGTACGCCCTTGAGAGGAAATCAAGGGCGCCCAAAGTTCTGCTCATTCCGGTCAGAAATCGGAAGTAGAGTGTAAGCGCAAAAGCAGGACTGACTGGATTCCGCACATCAAGGAATCCAGAGACGAAAGTCTGGGCTAACGATACGCCGAGTGTTCCTGATGGATGTCGGTGACTTCAGAAAAGCTACCCCGGGGATACGGGTTGGCGCGGAGCAAAGCGGGTCTTTCTTGGAAAAAGCAACAACAGATAGGTTTAAATAGATTAGTTACTAAAGAATGGTAGTGATTGAATGATAAAATATCAAGTTGAATTGGTAACTGATAATAGTCCTTTTTTTAACCAATATTTAGGTAAGGCTAAAGAAAAAATAGAAAATTTAACGAAAAAGATTTTCGACAAAGCTGATGAGATTATAGAAAATCTTCCAGACGGAATAGTTATAGGAACGCCTGATAATTCAGACTATAATTATTATTCCGATACGATAAATTTTCCCCTACTTTTTGGCAAGAAT
>JAVHRC010000112.1:0-1831 GCA_036171435.1 Candidatus Aenigmatarchaeota archaeon | reverse complement strand
TTTTTGGCAAGAATAAACTTCATATAGGATATATTAAACCAATTCGTGTATAATCAAAACACTTATTTTTCTTTTTCACAATTTTTCTAGGAAGGCCCGAAGTCCGTACCAACCCGCCAAATAACCGAGTCGTGGCGGGCGAGAGCTCCTAATTCTCACATCTCTTAGATGTATTTCACAGAGAGATGGCAATGAGCAAATCGACTTTTTGAAATGGGAAAATCTTCCGGCTGTTTAACGATGAGCGCATATTCGATTTAGCGAGTTAAACGATTTTTTGAAGCAACTGATTTATCTTTGGAAGGTTTTCAGATTGATATCAATCCAATACATAAGACAGTTACGCAGAAAACACAAGAAATAATTATGTTAGCCGGAATCCTATTTCGAAACGAGAACCCGCGCGTTGCTACCTCGCTGTCGGCTCCCCCTCTCCTGGTCGTGCAGTAAGCCCTTTTCTGTATTGAGCGTGTAAAAAGCGCTTGCGGAAAATCGCCTGAACGCGACCAAGGGTACAGGTGTTCACTGGTTAAAAGGGGACGTTAGCTGGGAGAAAGTCAGGAGAAAAGGTTTTATCTTCTCTGGATGCAAACAAATAATATGTCTGAGTTAGATTTACTGGCAGGAATTATCGGAAGTGATGGGCATTTGGATAAAGACCAGCCTGTTATTAGAATAATAAATAAAAACAAGGAGTTTCTTGAAGAAATCGCAAAACCAATATTAGAAAAATTTACAGGAAAGAAAATAAAATTATCAAATTCGATTTCAGGCTTTGGCAAAAAACGATATTTGATAATTGTTTATGACAGGAGATTATGGAAAGTCATGAATGAAAAATACGGAATTCCTGCAGGAAACAAATCAACAAAAATAAGATTGCCTGAAAATCTTTCAAGCAAAGCACAAATGGATTTTTTGCTAGGATGGATTGCAGGCGATGGAAGCATAACTTTTGACAGGACAAGGACAAAAATAGAAATCTGGTCAAAAAGCAAAGACATCTTATTTCAATTTAAAAATCTTCTTGAAAAACAAGAAATTGAATCTAAAATATTTAATGCAAGCAAGGAAAGATATATTTTACGAATTTCAAAAATTAATTCTGTTAAATCTTTCTACAAGAAGTTTCAAATTCCGCATCCGGAGAAGCAAAGAAAACTTAGTATCTTGGCTTTCCAGCAATTCAGAACGTCGTGATTCGATGTGGGTTTTCATTTTACATGCGAAAGCAATATTTCTGGTAAAGCGTGAGCATAATGACTTTACCGTCCCAAAATGAGCGGCACTAGCCGCGGTGATTTTAGGAGTAGCTTATGAGTGCTGCCGATTTCCAAGGCAACACGCTTTACCTTTTCAAACTTTCCAAGAATTCAGATGCGATTATCCACATCGAACGACATAGACAGTTCGGTCTTTATCTTCCGAGGGTGCGAAACCTGACCCGAAGGATGCCCAAGTACGAAAGGAACGTGCATCCGTGGCCACTGGTTGACCAGTTATCGAAAGGTATCGCTGGGCAGCTACGCCATAATCGTTAACCGCTGAAGGCATCTAAGCGGAAAACGATCGGGAAAAATAGGTGGATGCTGACGGATAGATCATCCGTTTAATGGGGCAGTGGTGTACGCACGAAGCCAAAAGCGACGTGTTCAGCCTTCTGCTCCCAATAGCGTAGTTTCAATTCTCTCAAATCGGCCCTTTTCGGTCCGAGCGTGTAAAAAGCGCCGGCGGAAAAGAGCCGCAACGATCTGACCAAGCGCGCGAAAGCGCGAGTCCTTGCCTTTGCCAGTTAGTTTCTTCTTTAGAATTTTCTGGGTTAGCGATAGCT
>JAVHRC010000111.1:0-1520 GCA_036171435.1 Candidatus Aenigmatarchaeota archaeon | reverse complement strand
TCTTCATGGGCGGCTTCGGCGGCACAAGCAAGAATATCCAGAACCAGCAGGCTTTTATGAACGAGTGCTCTGGCTGGGTGCAGACGGGATGTTCTGGCGATGCGTCTTCCGATCTTGAGGGAAAATATGCCATTTGGCAACCGGGCAAGTCGGTTGATGGCGCTGGCAAAGTTTTGGACACAGACAAACTTGGAGGATTGACAGTTACCAATTATCTCAAAACGCAATGCGGTTGTTTCGGCACGGGAACAGGCACTGGAACAAGTAGTGGAAGCAGTTCAGGAACTGGGCTGACATGCAGCGGGACAGGATACGTATGCAGGACTCAGGCAACATGCTTAAGCACAGAAACAAAGGATACAACCGGTAAAACATGTCTTGGAGATTCTATTTGCTGCAAAACAACAGCGACAGCAGGAACTTGCACAGCATATCCAAGTATAACAACCTGTCCTTCGGGAAAAACAAGCTGTACTGATATAAGTTGCATACCTCCTCCAGGCGGTTTATGCTGTAAATAATGGAAAAAACAAAGATGGAGTTTTGCAAAACATAAGAATAGATTTAAATCCCTATCATTTCAATAAAATACAGACGATAGTTATGAAAACACAGATTGCGATTATTTCAGCGGTTTTGTTGTTCGTGTTTTCAGCTGTTTCAGTTTCAGCCGCAAGTTATACGATTTCCTACGGGTGGAATATGGTTTCTTTTGACTATGACTCTGCAAGCCTAAATGACTGTATCGATTCAACGGGAAACAGCCAAGCGAGCAGTTTAAGCAATTTTTATTATTATAATGCAAAAGCCAATAATTATGACATGTATGAAAAATATCCCTTAACAGGAAGCATGACAACACGAGGAAGGGGTTTTTGGATATATAAATATTCAACAGGAACTTGTGTTCTAAATTTAAGGAATACATATAACGCAACCATAATTCCAAAGACTACAGGCCTGCTATACACAGGCTGGAATCAGGTAGGAACCGTCAATGGTGCTGCATCATTCGGAGATGTTAAAGGAAATTGTAATATAATAGGCGGTCCTTGGGAATGGAACAATGCGCAAAATAAATATGTTCAATCCACTAAATTAGAAATAGGCAAAGGCTATTGGATTTATATTGATAAAAACTGCAGGCTTGAAAAGACCTGTGTTGCGCAAGGCGGAACATGCCGTGCTTGGGATCCGATAAATGGAAACTGCTATTCAAGTGAAAAGGAAATCTTCTCACAGGAAAAAACTGCAGGCAGCCCGTACAGCTCATTGGAATGCTCTAACAACATTCTGCAGACGCACTGCTGCGTTCCGAAATAGTTGCGATTTTTTCTTTTTTCGCCAATCTTTATTACCTTGCAAAGCCAATAATTATCTATTCTGACAATTGCGGCAAAGAGGTGGCAACATGGCTGTCAATAATGCGGAAGACAATATTATTTTCATCGGAAAAAAGCCTGTGATGTCATACGTGCTTGCCTGCGTAACGCAGTTCAACAGGAACCAGCGCGAGATTA
>JAVHRC010000110.1:0-1542 GCA_036171435.1 Candidatus Aenigmatarchaeota archaeon | reverse complement strand
GCTCGCCAGAGCCGGCGATGGCTTATCATTTTGCTCAGACAGTCTAATCTTTGATACCTGGTTGCCCGGAGAAGTTGGTATGATTGTCTCTGTTAATCCTCAACTTCAAAATGAAGTATATAAAGTATTGGTTCATGAACTATTGGGAAGTTTTCACGAGGATTTCCTGTGTCCTGTCTCAATGGAGAATGAATGATGGTGATTAAAATTGGTTCTCTTGTCGCATGCATCTGAACAGTGTTGAGTCATTCATAAGAATACCAGAAGATTCTCCTCCCGGCAAGGTATAAAAAGATCATCGGTCGAGAATGCTGTTGACTGTTCCTGTTAGGTATGACTCCTTGTTATGATTATCTTCCAAATATCTGCTTGTTACTAAATACTTCTGTGAACAAAACAATAAACATATATGGGTTTCCATCATTGAAGCCCGGCGATTTGATTACTCGACGTGACAAGAGTGTTCCAGAACGAGAACGTATTTATTTTTTAATTATAGAAGAAGGCATGATGAGTAATTCGCATAATCCTGGATTTAAACTTTTGTGCGGCGAAAAAATAGTTGAGTGGGATGTAAACTATGCTGAGAGTTATTACCATGTGGTGAAGACGTGAAATTTGAGTCGTATTCTATCGAGGAAAATGTAAATCCAGAGAAGCAACTGTAATAGTCATAAAACAGACCAGACTTTTGAGCTTTCCTCAAATCTGTTTCAAGGTAAAATAAATGGGATGTTTAAACAGTAATCAAGGATTCTCTCATGTCTTTGCTAATATTCATCTGTCTGGTATTTGTAATCGAAAGTGTTATTTCTGTATTGGGCAACACATGCCGGGGTTGGACACGATAGATAATCTGGATACTTGGCCTTTGCCTGGGATGGAACAATTTCTAGCGTCGTGTAGATCTCATGGCGTAAAGGACCTTAACATCACTGGCAGCGATACCGACCCTCTGCTCTTTAAGCATTTGCCAGAATTGTGTGCTTTGCTTAGAGAAGAGATCCCTGGGGCAACACTAGGTCTACGAACCAACGGTGCTCTTGCTCTTGCTAAGTCTGAGCTGTGGGTCTTGTTTGATAAGGGTTCGATTTCTATTACGTCTTTTGATAATGAGATTTATATCAAAACGATGGGCTCTGGTAGTCCGCCGAATTTGAAAGAAATCTTAATGCTTCCCGGGAGCATTTCAAAGAACCTGAAAATAAATGTTGTTCTTTGTCCGGAGAACGTCAGTCCTGACCTTTTCGTGACGCTAGGAAAACTAGCAAATCTAGGGATACAGCATGTTAACCTTCGTGAGCCTTATGGACAGCCACATTTAGGAAATCCTTTGGCGCTATTGAACCCAGAAGGGATGCGACTAGGGATGCCGTTTTATAACGTATTTGGAATGGACGTGATGTATTGGGACGTTCACTATGTCGAGGTAGAGTCTATCAATTTGTATGCTAATGGGAATCTCTCTGAGACTTATCCAGTAAGTTTGGGACATGATCCAACAGTGGGTAAAGTTGAAGACCAAGGACATTTTAGTGTTTC
>JAVHRC010000109.1:0-1644 GCA_036171435.1 Candidatus Aenigmatarchaeota archaeon | reverse complement strand
TTATGGTTGAGAATACGGTTGAGAATCCAGTAAATCCTCCCTGCATATTCGACCCAAATAAAGTTTGTCCGAATTCATGTCCTTTATATAAATCAGCTGTAAAGATTCTTGAAAATTACACTAGCATGCTACAAACTACCCCTGACAAGGCAGCCAGATATATAAGACGCTCCTATAATCAAATGACAGAGAAAGAGAAAACTCAATATGGCCTGGAGCAACGGTTGTCTTTGGGTTTAAAAGGTATATCGGAAGTCTGCGAAGCAGAATATCCTCAAAAGCAGAACTAATATATAAAAGATTTGTGTGGAGCAGCCTGGACTCGAACCAGGGACCAAGTGTGTATAAAGGCTTCGCCTTTGCGATCCGCAATTGCGGATCTAAAGACACTCTGTGCGCGGACCAGGATTCGAACCTGGAACCAGTTGTGTATAAGACAACTGCTCTACCGTTGAGCTATCCGCGCAAATTTTGATATCCGCCGAACGGTAGAATTATACTAAAGTCTTGACCTTGATGCTATCTCTGCTTCCACCTGTACCACATCCCGGCCGAATTTAAGCCTGGAGAGTTCATGGATTGCCTGCCCGATTTGAGGATTTAACATAGCTTTCCACTTTTTCATATCCTTGGTTGTATCAAGAGAAAAAGGAACTACCGGCTCACCATTAACTATTGTTTTAATATAGGCATGCGGAGATTCCACGTTAACCAAGTCTGCCTCACTAAATGTCGGGGAAAATTCATGCTGAAGGTAGTTTGCATCTGTCACACCAACACGGAAGGCAATTTGGGTACCTACGTTGCCGAATACGGCATTTTTTAAGTCTTCACCAATTTGCCCTATAAATTGGTTTGCCACCACCAAATTTAACCTATATTTTCTTGCCTCAGACAAAATGTCCGCAAAAGTATCAGTGGCAAAATTCTGGAACTCATCAACATAAAGATAAAAATCCCTCCGCGCCTCCATGGCAGTATCGGAACGCGACATTGCTGCAGAAAGAATCTTGGGAACCAAAATCAATCCTAAGAAGTTGGAATTCTCCTCCCCGATCCTTCCTTTGGAAAGATTCATAATTAAAATCTTTCCTTCATCCATAACTTTACGGAGATCAAAGCTGGACTTTGATTGACCGATGATATTTCTCATCATTTTATTGGTGACAAATCTGCCGAATTTGGAAACCGTATAATCCAGAACCTCTGATTTATGAAAATCCGATGTTTGGGCAATTTGGTCAGTCCAATAACGCCTGACAACCGGGTCAGCAACTTTCGGTAACAGCTCTTTTACAAAATCAGCATCAGTCATGATACGCACAACCTCCACGAATGTTGCACCCTCTGCATACATGGCAGTCAACATTGCATTTCTGACGCCGTGTTCAAAACGGGGGCCGATAATTCCTGTTTTATTCGGATCAAATAATTTGTACATCAATCCGATAATAGAGGCGACCACAAAGTGTTTTTGTTCCTCATTATATGATTCAAGCATATTCAAGCCAAAAGGCCGGGCCATATCAGAAGGATCAAAATAAATAACATCTTCTGCCCTGTTAGGCGGTATTAACTGCAACAATTCTTCTGCCGCGTCTCCGTGAGGATCAATAAAACAAAGTCCCTTGCCTGCCATAATAT
>JAVHRC010000108.1:0-1663 GCA_036171435.1 Candidatus Aenigmatarchaeota archaeon | reverse complement strand
GATATTAAGGAGTGATTGTATGACTGATGTAAAAAATGTAGTATCAAACTTTTGGTCGACAAATTCGACACTCATTATTAAGATAGTTGCGGGCATTATTATCTTTGCTATTTTAGTTATTGCTGGCTGGTGGTATGCTGGGAAGAAAGTAAATGAATTTGCAGCTAACTTAAGAGCACAGGCAATTCTCGATAATCGTCCACTTTATGACAATCTCGCAATTTTACGCAATCGAACACAACAATTAGAATCTCAGTATGGAGTTCAAAAGAGTGCGCTAGACACGATTAGAAAAAATCAGAGAGGAGGAACAGCCAGTGTATTCAAGAATCCCGATAAAAAGGTCGTTGCTAGTTATTTCGATAACACTATTGATTCTTACATTCCCAGTAAGTAACTGGGCAGCTGGTCTCAATCCGACTCAATATGTTTTAAAAGGGACTTCTGCTCCTTTTGATGGTTTTGTCGTAGAACAAGACAGATTGCAAGTATGCGTTGCAGCAGCGCAGGATGCAAATTATTATCGAGATTTAGCGGGTCTTCAAGAGAAGTTTTATGCTCAGAAGATTGATGATGATGCTAAAATTGCTGCATTAACGTTAGAAATTAAAACAAAAGAAGGCGCTGCAGTGGAAAAAGGACTTAAAGACGAGCTTAAATCTAAGTCGGCGTGGTATAAACAATATTGGTTTACGGTTCCTGCGACCGCTTTAGTTATTATTTTATCGCATGGCCTTCTTTTACCCTAGTAATATACTTAATTTCGTTAATTTATAAACAGATAGCACTGATTTTGGGAGAAATTGATGGCTGCGACAAAAATGATCTTTGTCCGAGACCGGACGATTAATCTTCAATTTGATTTACATCGATCTATTTCTGCAGAAGATCATATATATTTTGCTATGAAAAGCGATAAAAATTCTGATTATTATGATTTAGAACCTATTGAATGTACGATAACTGATGCGTCTCTCGGTCTTTTCGAAGTTGCAATCACGAATGATTTAACGATAAATCTCGATATAAGTAGATATTATGGAGAACTCGTGCGTTTGACGTCTTCGGGTTCATATCAAACTTTGCAGATGTATGAAATTGATTTGCAGCGAGAAATTGTGTCTAGTAATGATATTTAATTTATACGGATAGTGGAGAACTATTTTGACAGAACGAATATTTAGTTATTTTAGAGAACTGCTCGATGCTCCCGCTCAAGATCCTGGTAAATTTTTAGCGTGGAATCAAGACGGAACTGTTGGAAATTATTCGGGAAATGGTACTCCAGGTGATTCTGGCTATTCCGGCTTTTCGGGAGATAATCCTGGTTCGTCTGGAATGTCTGGTTATTCTGGTGAATCGGGCTTTTCTGGTGATAATCCTGGTTCTTCTGGCTATTCGGGTATTTCTGGCTATTCAGGACGAGGTATTTCTGGCTATTCTGGGATAGGTGAATCTGGCTATTCTGGTGTTTCTGGCTATTCTGGAAGATCTGGTAGATCTGGAATTTCTGGCTCAGGCGTTTCTGGCTATTCGGGTTCTGGAGTTAGTGGTTATTCTGGTTCTGGTACTTCTGGCTATTCGGGTATCGGTACTTCTGGCTATTCGGGCATCGGTACTTCTGGATATTCTGGAATTTCTGGCTATTCGGGGTCTGATGCTC
>JAVHRC010000107.1:0-1684 GCA_036171435.1 Candidatus Aenigmatarchaeota archaeon | reverse complement strand
GGCGGATTAACCAAACATTATTGCAGATTCAGCATGTAAGGCTTCTTTGTTCAGTGTTTGAAGGTCCTTGGATCTTCAATGTCCTTGTCTTGCTGTATGTTGTTGTTTGGACTCCAATCGATTGTTGCGCGTTTGATGCCAATCCCGAGCTTATCTCCTCTATCTGCGTGTTCAGGGCATCATCCACATAGACTGTCAATTCCCCTGAAAGTATGTCCTTTGTTCCTACGTTCTGGACTGTGAAGTTTATCACGTTATTGGTTGAGGTTGTGTTGGCGCATGTTGCTATCGATACTGCTATCGTTTTCAGCATCCTGTCCGTTGTTGCGGCTGCTGCTCCTCCTGCAGATCCTGTGCTGGTTGTCATCAGTCCGCTGCCGAATACATAGAACACTCCAATGAGCGCGACAGTTATCATGAGAAGCATAATTGTTGCGATTATCGCTGAGATTGCTTTTGTCATTGAATATCACCATATTTTTATTATTTATTATTTGAATATTTGTTTTTACTTTTTATTGAAAAGGTTGGTTTATAAAGATTTGGTTGTTTAAGCCAAAACGCGTCGTTGCGGCTATCGAACAAATGCCGCTTCAAAGTATCAGTCATTTGCGCCGTAATCAATCCCCGCATACTTGCTTCCTCTCAGGAATTTTTTCACTCGCCTCAGTCTCTGGTTGTATTCCCTGAGCTTTTTGTAAGAGTACGCAATTTCATAAAAACCTATCATTATAAGCAATATTCCGATGCCCTGAAAAAATATCTCGGAAAAAAGTTTTGAAACGGTCAGGCCAACTCCTATAAAAACAAGCCCGGTCTGCATGAACGAAAGCGCGGTTCTCTGTTTTGAGAGCAATGTCTGTTCCTCGCTCAGGACGAACGAAGCCATTTTCCCGTCTATGTGCTTTGGCATAAGTTTTATTCTGTAGGCTGATTTATAAACTTTTTAAGAATCTCCCAGAACCATTTTCTTTTCAAATTATCTGTTTCATGATTACGGTCTCGTCTGGCGCGAGCGCCCTGTTCCACATTCTTACTTCATCGATGATGCCGTTGAAATAGACATTGCCGCTATCTACGGAATTTCCAATTCTGAGTGGGAGGCTGGAAGAGAAACTATCACCAATCAAAGGCTGTGTATTTTTCAAAACACCATTTAAATATATTCTAACATTATTTTTATCCCATGTACCAACTACGCGATACCATTGGTTTAGACTTACGATGCCCGTAGTTGCAGTAACGGCATTACTGGTGGTATTTTGGATGTAAAAACCAAAACCGGCTGACGAAGTCAAGTCTATGCTTCCGCTTCTTGCAGCTCCGCCATAGCCATAAAAACGGGACAAGAATCTGTTTCCTGTATATGCTTTTGGATATACCCACGCATCAATGGTTATTGATGAAGAACCTGGCAAGCTAGATGAAGCGGGAAGATCAACATAATCCCCAATTCCGTCAAAATTCAATCCTTTTCCGAACATTCCGTCAACCCATTCAGGACATGCACCATTGACAAAACATGTTGCAGCAGTTCCGTTCGCAAGTGTTCCAGTATTTACGTTGCCGCTGTTGTCGCCAGCCGTTGTTCCGCTTCCTTCGTCAAAATTCCAGCTTCCGACAAGGCCGTCCTTGTTCGGCTGCACGTCCACAAGAGCCAGCGCGAATGCTGCGCCGTTTGATA
>JAVHRC010000106.1:6349-7539 GCA_036171435.1 Candidatus Aenigmatarchaeota archaeon | reverse complement strand
TCAATTGCTTCAATTTCAACAAAAGTTCCCAAATGCTTTACACTATCAATATGGAATTTTACATTATCAATAAAATAGATTTCTCTTTGCTTGTCGACAACTGCCAGAACGCCAAGAGATTTGGTTAAGATTTCCTTTAAAGAAGATTTAGGACCAGAATTAAACAATGTTACATTTGATTGTTTTGGGCCTTCTTTGTTTTCTCTCTCATAATGAATCAAGTGATTTTCAATTCTTCCTTCCCTTAACTTCAGTCTGCCGGATTTGACATTAAAATATGTGTCTATTTGATGGTCAACTCCCTTGAAATCTGCATTTCTTGATTTTAAGACATCTCTTATAAATTTCTGGTCAGAACATTTTGCTTTGATTTCTATATTGATGTGTTCCATTATTGCCTCACCGGTTCAGCACTTTCACTTCTTCTTGGTCAAGCTATTGGTGCGAACGTGTCAATACCTTGACCTCGACTTCCCCCTTCGTCAGCGAGTTCAACTTGTCAAAAATTTCCGGCTGCATTCCTGCGGGAATCTCAATCTGCGCCGCATAGGAGCCGTCGTTGAGCCATTCCTCTTTCTGTATTTTTCCGAAAGAGCGCACTATGCTCGCGCTTCTTGCCGAATAGGCAGGCGGAATTTTTATCGCTATCGTGACTTTCTCAAAACGGATAGGGATTATTCTCTGTATCTTTTCAAGAATGCCTTCTATTTGTTCTTCCGCGCTTCTTGTCCCGTCTATCTGCACTTTCGCCTGCTCCATCGCGTTCATTATCCTTTCAACAGGGTGCGGCGCGCCTGACTGCGGGTTCACTCCCTGCCTTGAAATCATTCCTGCAATCTGCTTTCTCCTGTCCTCGACCATCTTCCTCCTCTGCTCTGTCGTGAGCTGCAGGTCGCCGTCATGGATTATCTTTTTCGCAATATCTTCCGCGTTATTCGTGCCAAACAGCCGGTTCAGCTTTTCCTGCGGCGCGCGCAATCCCTTTCCCACGTCGGAATAAATCTCACGCGCGGCGAGAACGTCTTCCATTTTCACATCCTTTCCGCGCTTCAGCTCCAGCGCCTTTTCCGGGTCAACGAGAATCTCGAACTTCTCGCCGGCTTTCACAATCCTTGCTATGACGGCTTTGTCGAGTGAGATGGGCATAAGTATCTTAAATGAAATTGTCGCGAGAATATAAAAGGATTTTG
>JAVHRC010000106.1:0-6249 GCA_036171435.1 Candidatus Aenigmatarchaeota archaeon | reverse complement strand
AGAAAAAGGGCTTACCAGTATTTCTTCACAATCTTGACGCCTTCGTCCTCGTGGAATTTCCTGAATTCTTTTTCGCTGACAACCGCAAGCTCGACTTCGTTCGGCTTCGCCTCCTTCTCACCCGCGCGCATTGCCTGTAGAATAAGTTTTATTGCATCATCCTCGTCCATGTTTTCTTTCCAGCTTTTTCTCAGAACTTTCAAGGCTTCATTGGCGCCGCGGCCGATTGCCTGCGCTTTCCAGCCGTAGTAAGTGGAAGACGGGTCAATCTCGAAAAGCTGCGCCCCGTTCTCGTCAACGCCACCTATGAGCAGAGCAACGCCGTAAGGCCTGACGCCGCCGTATTGCGTGAACAATTGCATCCTGTCGGATATGTCTTTTACGGCTCCGACAACGTTTATCGGGTCAGCGTATGTGAGCTTGAAAACCTGCGCCTTAACTCTTGCATTGTCTATAAGGACGCGGCCGTCCGCGAGAAATCCCGATGTCGCGGTGCCGAGATGGTCGTCTATCTGGTGAATCTTGTCGCTTCCCGAGTTCGTGATTCCCAGCGGCGGAATGTGGCGGATTGCAGCAAGAACAACACCGTCCTTGAACACGACTCCAATTGATGTCGTCCCCCTCTTCACGGCTTCCCTCGCATACTCAACCTGAAAAAGCCTTCCGTCTGGCGAGAACGTCACAATCGCGCGGTCGTATCCCATGAATTCAGGCATTGCGTCCATTGAACCACCATATTATTTTTAATCTGACAATTATCCTAATTTGTTCCGAGAATTTTTTCCTAACTAATATTTCGGTTCGTAGTTTATAAAGGTTATTTATGCAATAACTTGAAGAATTCCGAAGAAAGAATTTAAGTTGGTATAAAGAAAGATAAAAAATGAAAATAATATAAACAGTATAATCATCGATTTTAACAAGAAAGAGATTGTTTTCTTCCTATTTCTTGTAAAAGAGAATATGTTAGATGATTTAAAATCTGTAAGTTTTAATTCGTTCTCAATATCCACTATTTCCTTAAAATTATGATAACCCGCATATGTAAATAAACAAACACCGCAAAACAGAGAAAATGATATTAAAAGTGTTACGGGTTCTGGAATTATAGTTTCATATTTCTTTACTTCCAATAACAACTGAAATAATGTAAAGAAAAATACTAATCCTCCTGCTAAGTATGCAAGAAGTTTATTATAATTAACATTAAGTAAAGTTTTTAGTTTTTCTTCTTTTTTCATTTTAAACACTTTAGAATATTTATTATTCCGCTTTCCCCTCTTTCACGAACTCCGCAATCGTCCTTTCCTGCGGGAGGAACTTCGTCCGCGCGCCCTTCATCGTGCCGGAAACGCCGAGAATTTTTACCGCAACGCGAACGTCGCCGATGCGCTGTATCAAAATGAGCGCGGAGCGCACGTGCTCCACAAAATCGTGCGCGCATTTTATCGTCCCGGTCTGCTTCGCGTCGTCGTAAGTGTCCTTCATTATCCAGATGCGCATTTTCGCGGAATCAAGCTCGCCGAGAAAATTCAATACCGAGTTCCACATCGCGCTGTTCAAGTCGGAAAAAACAAGCTTTTTCTCCGAAATAACCTGGTAGGCGACATACCTGCTTTTCTCCCTTAATGTTGATGGCAAAAATTTTGGCCTGTCCATAAAAATCATCATTACAATATGACTTGATTTCGATAATATCAACATACTTTCTGCGCGATTTTAATATTTTTGTTTTTCATTCCATATCGTTTATTCAACAATTTCAACTCCTTTAACAGGCGCTTTTCCCGAAAGCTTCGCCTTGTTCGCCTCGACGATTTTTTCCGGGATTTCCGAGACTGTTTTTATTGCATCGCCAAGCTCCATTCCCAGCACGTTAGCTATCGAGGCGAGAGCGCGCGGGTCGCGGATGTCCCACACCGATTGCGCGGCCGAACATGTCACTATCAGGGCTTTCATCTCACGCGCCAGCCTTATGTTCTCGGCGATATGCGAAAGTATGAAAACCCTCGGCTTCCTGTAACCCTCCAGAATCTCTCGGAAGTTTACCTGTATCGCAACGTTGTTTTCCCGAGCCTGCGCGAGGCAGAATTCGTCCAGTCCGTTATCAGTCCTTCCCAATTCCGGATGCGCGAGAATGTCAACTTTCGAATTCTGACATGCCGCGCGGTTTATATTGTAATCCCCGCCGTGCGCGACAAGTATTTGCACGTGCTCGCGGATTTTCGAAACCAGCCTGCCGAGCTCGTTCTGATTTTTCGGCTGCAGCTCGGTTCCCGAGAAAATCTCTATTCCTGAAAATTTCCGCGCTTCCTTTATCGCGCTCTGCTGCTGCTTGAATTTTGCCATGTCCTGAAAATGGTCGCAAACAGCTATGCCATTCCATCCGAATTTTTCCGCCGTTTGCGCCATCTCCGCCACGGAATTCTCGCCTGATGACTGGTTGGTATGGACGTGCAGGTCGTAATATTTGGTCATAAAACTTACCTAATGGTATCTATATTATAGAATGAGTAGGACAAAGTTAAAAAGACGCTGGATTCATCGTCATTAAATTAGAAGTAACAATAAGAACTTAAATCATTAATCCTTCAGTTCGATGGAAATCTGCACGCCGTCTGGAATCTGCACCCTCATTATTTGCCTCAAAGTGCGCTCGTCAGCGCCGACATCTATTACCCGCTTGTGAATCCTCATTTCGAACCTGTCCCAAGTGGCGTTGCCGTGTCCTGTCCCGTCGCCGCATGGGGTTTTCATTGTTGTGATTTTTAATTTCTTTGTCGGCAAAGGTATCGGCCCGTGCAGGGCTACGCCGAACTTGGATGCAATCTCCTTTATTCCGCCGCATATTGCATCAAGCTTTTCCACGCTCGCGCTCGACAGCTTTATTCTTGCCTTTTGCATGAAAATCACTTTATTATGCGCTTTAAGCCGTTTATTCTTTTGTTTTGCAGCTTTTAAATTCGCTCTAACTAATAGATTGATAAAGTATTTAAATACTTTGAGCGAAGCGAAAAGCGCAAAATGCAGCGAAGCGGAATTGAAGCGGTTTCTTATTCTAAGCAAAATATATTGCTCTAAAATATTTGGAGCCCTGAGTGAGAATCGAATTCGCGAACCCTTTTCGCAAACGCTTTTTTGCGAAGCGAAAAAGGGTTTCTCACGACCTTTACCTTACCAAGGTAACGCTCTACCGTCTGAGCTATCAGGGCATTCTAAAAGTCTTATTTATGTTGGTGGGTCCGCTGAGACTTTCTCATTTCTCTTTCGAATTACTGGAACCTTTTCATATTTTCTTTTCAAAGAAAAAGGCTCACTCAGGTCATCAGCTTTTTCTTAATATGGCATCAGCCTATATCGTTTCTTTTGCCTGGGATTTTCTTTCTGAAAGAAAAACCTCACCCGAAGCTGAGATCCTACCAAGCTAGACTACGAACCCTTTTTGATCGCACATATTAATGAAGAGGTAACTTTTATATATGAATGTGCCAATTCTAATCTTATGAAAGCCGCATCCATCATCCTTCAAGCCGTCTTGGTTTTGGCCATAATAATTGCCGCGGCGTCAGCGGGAATTCCTTTTGCCCAAAAAACTCTGGGGTCTTCCGTTGAAAGCAGCGAAATGTCATATATCCGCGCCGACTTTCTGAAATGCAGCGACAAGATTCTTGACACCGCAAGAACAGGCTCGGGCAACAAATGCATTCTTTCTGCGAGCGAGGGAAAAATTTCCGTGAGGACGGACGGGCTGTATTACTCCCTCTTAAGCAACAACGAAATCTGCGCTCTGCAGGATTGGGCTCTTATTGATGTTAGCAAAGAAGTATGGCAGCGATGCACTGCTTCAGGAAACAAGAAATTGTACGAATTGAAATGGTTCTATCCAAAGAATGATGTGGTATTGCTTGAAGGCACCGTGACGCTGACAAGCGTTTCCGGAACGCAAAATCTCAATCTTTACCAAAAAGGCGCGCTTTTCATTGAATTTAGTTCTCCGAAAGACCTGTCAGGAAAAGTTATCGAGCTTACAAGATATTCTGCTTCGGAAAATACCACTGTTCTCAGCGTCAATATAGCAAAATAGGAAGCTAAAATGAGTTCGTGCTTATTTTTCCGGACTTTCTGAAATTTTTTTGTCAAGAAATGATTTTCAGCAAAGGATTCCCGAAATTTTATAATTTTTGCGGAAAAATTTCGCAGAAAACATTTCGTACGTTCTATATTTTTCAGAATATAAATGCTTATAAGCATCTTACCTTCAATTTAGTTTACTAGTCCTTTAGAATTAGAACTTTGTTTGGCGACAAAGTTTATTTTGCAAAAAACTGTTGGCGCAGTTTGTTGCATGAATCGCATTTGGCATACGGAACCTTGGCAGATTTCGTACTTTGGTTCGACTTGGCGGTCGAAATTGACTTAAGCAGTCAAAAATAGGTTGAACAACATTCTTTAGATTTTTAAATTTCTTCAGGTCTTTTGTTCGCAAGTCATAATTATCATTAGCGCTTTAAAAGCGTTTTGCTTTTCTAATATATATTTCAAAAAGTATAGGTTTTTTCAAAAAAATACGGGCTTTGCGGAAATGCGTAAAATCTTTTGATTTTCGGCAACGAAAAATAAGAATTTTCGTGCATTTTTGCAGAGCCAAAAACAACAAAGAGGTTTTAAATATGGATTCGTTAGTACAATCGGCATTCAACAAGGCATTCGGCCCAAGCTCGGCTGCAAGAATATCAGCCCCGGGAATACAGGGAAGAATAGAGAATGCAGAAGCATCAAACATGGACTGGGAAAACAAGGTAAAGGAAGAGTTCGGCGTTGACATGCACCGCGCAAAGATAATGGTAGTCGGCTGCGGCGGAGGCGGCACAAACACAATAACAAGATTGCATGAGATGGGCGCGTCAGGGGCGGAAATAATCGCATTAAACACTGATGCAAAGCACTTGGCAATAGTAAAGGCGGACAAGAAAATCCTGATAGGAAAAGACACGACAAGAGGATTGGGCGCGGGAGGATATCCGAGCGTGGGAGAAAAAGCCGCGACAGAACAACGCACGCAGATTAAGCAAATGTTGGAAGGCGTTGACCTTGTCTTCATAACAGCCGGAATGGGAGGAGGAACAGGAACAGGCGCAGCTCCGGTTGTTGCAGAGATTGCAAAAAGTTTGGGAGCGATAGTAGTAGGCGCTGTAACAATGCCTTTCAAGATGGAAGGCTCGCGCATCCAGAAAGCGGAAGACGGATTGGCAAAACTTAGGCAGGTAACTGACACCGTCGTGGTGATAGAGAACCAGAAACTTTTGGAATACGCGGGTTCTTTGCCGCTTGCGCAGGCGTTCGCGCTTGCCGACGAATTGATTTCGATGATGATAAAGGGAATCGTCGAGACAATAACCGTGCCGTCCTTGGTTAACTTGGACTTCGCTGACGTGAAGACCATAATGGGCGCAGGAGGCGTCTCAGCAATCTGTGTGGGCGAGAGCGACAGCCAGCAAAAGATCAAGGACGCTGTGCTAAAGGCGATAAACCACCCGCTGCTCGAGGTAGACTATTCCGGAGCATCGGGAGCGCTTGTGCACGTTGTCTGCGGACACGACTGCACGCTTGCGGAAATAAACGAGGCAGGAGAAATGATTTCAAAGAGGCTGTCTCCGGAGGCGCAAGTTATGTGGGGAGCGCGTGTTGTGCCTGAATACACAGGAAAGGTGCAGGTAATAGCAATCATAACAGGGGTAAAGAGCCCATACCTGCTCGGTCCGGTGTCAAGAGACCAGGCTGCGAGAAGCGTTGAGAGCGAGCTCGGAATACCGATGCTTCGATAAAACGATATGAATCGATATGGTTTGAACATTATGGAATGAATTTCAGAAGCGAATTAGGGGCGGCCTTGGTGTCGCCCTGTTTTTTGTTTTTGAGTTCAAACCATAATGCTTTTTTATTTTTCAATTCGAATCATATCGGTCTTTTATTTTTCATATCATTTTTTTATTTTTAATTTCCGCGAAAGCTCTGCTTTCGTGGCGCCGAAAACCGAAGGTTTTCGTGCGTACGCGGAGAGGTGCTGCGCGCGCTTGCGCCTTTCCCGCAAAATATTTTTTTTCTTGAAATTTCTCAATAAGAATCAAGCTTAAATTCCTTAACGGAGTAACGTTAATTCTTATGATAACCGAAGAGGCAGGCTCTGAAAAACTCAGCCGATAAAGAGGGATTTAAACATGAGAAGAGATAAGAAAGATATTAGTTTAG
>JAVHRC010000105.1:0-7586 GCA_036171435.1 Candidatus Aenigmatarchaeota archaeon | reverse complement strand
CAAGCAGTTAGGTTTCGGGAAAAGGTATGTTACGCTTGATGGCGACCTCGTTGAAAAAAGCGGCGCGATGATTGGAGGATTCTACCACAAGGAAAGAAAGTCGCTGTTCGAGGCAGGCGAGATAAAAAAGTACCAGACCCAGAAAGAGCAGCTGGAAGACGGTGCCGCGAAAATAGACGAGGAGCTTATCGGGCTGGAAAAGCATCTGCGGTCTTTGCAATCGGAGGAGGAAAAGGGAAGCACGGAACTGACTGACACGGAAAAACATAGGGAGCAGATATCAAAGGAAATGCAAAGCACAAAGGAAAAAAGGAAGCAGGTTTATGAAAAGCGGCTTATCATCCAGTCAGATATTAACAGGCTGAAAATACAGAAGGCAAGGCTGGAAGCGGAGCTTGACAACCTGAAGCTTGAATTCAGCAACTATAAAAAAGAAACTTTGCTGGAGGAAAAGATTGAGGACTTGGAAAGAAAGCTGAGAGAAACGTTTGCTGCCATCCAAAAACTCGGCCCAATTAACATGAAAGCTGTCGAGGAGTTTGCGCAGCAGAACACGGTTTACAACGAACTGAAGGAAAGGGTGGACAAGCTTTCATCGGAAAGGGACAAGATTCTTTACATAATGATAGACATAGAAAGCAGACGCAAGGAAACTTTCTCAAAAACGCTTTCCGCTGTCTCGGAACAGTTCAAGACCGTGTTTCACGACTTGACGGGTGGCGAAGCCGACCTGCATCTGGAAGAGGACAGCCTTGATTCGGGGCTTGTGATTGAGGCTTCGCCCGCGGGAAAAAGACTGCTGAACATTGACTCTATGTCCGGCGGCGAAAAAACCTTGGTTGCGCTGGCGTTCCTTTTCGCGATACAAAGGTTCAGGCCCGCACCTTTCTACATTCTTGACGAAGTGGACGCGGCTTTGGACAAGCCGAACTCGCGAAAAATCGTTGACTTGGTTAAAAAATACGCGGAAGGCGCGCAGTTCATAATCATAAGCCACAACGACACGACAATCCAGCAGGCTGACTGCGTCTACGGCGTCTCAATGGAAAACGGCGAGAGCAAACTGGTCGGGATAAAGATGCCGGGATGATAAAAAGAAATATATTTTTAATTCAATTCTGAGTTTCGGAGATAGCTTTATAAACTTTAACGCATTAAATATTTTATATGGTAGTAGAAAGTTTTATACCGCTAATAATCGGTCTCGGAGTAAAATTCTTTGTAGGCTTTTTACTTGGAGCCTTTGGAGAATTTTTTACGACAGGATCTGTTTATATTGGATTGGGAGCAGGTGTGGCTGTCGGCGCTTTGTTCTTTTTACTTTTGCCTTTTTAAACTTCTATCTGAAGTAACACTTCACAAAAATCTCTTCAGCGAACTCCCGCTTTCTTTTTCCGCTTCTTTCCCTCTCCCGCTTATCATTCTCTCAAATTCTCCCAGCACAACTTTCCAATCGTACGAGGAGCGCCGTTTCCATTCGCTGAACGCTTCTTTCTCGTGCTGTTCAAAAACTTTCCTGTCGCAACCGTTCACTTTCATAAAATGCTCAATAACCTTTTCCATGTTCAGCTTTCCTTCGCTTGCCAGAATTCCAGAAAGCCCGATATGCTTGATGTGATGGCACAATTCGCAGAGCGCGACAAAGCCTTCCAGCTTCTGAACATGTTTCGCGTCGTCATACTTCCAGATTTCATGACAGTTCAGCATCCCTTTCGCGCCGCAAATCTCGCACTTGAAGCCCGCGTTGGCGTAGCACTTCTTCCTGATTCTGTCCCATTCCTCTTTCGGCAGGGCTTTCCGAAGGTTGTTGTACCAAGAAGTTTGCGGAACGAGTTCGATGGAAAGTCTCATAATTTTCACGAGAAAAGTTTTCTGATTGTTTTACAAATACGCCTTGTCATGATGCTCGATATCGAGAAACAGAACAATCTTTTTGTCCTCAAGAACGCGATATGTCATGACAAACGAGCCGCCGACATGAACCCTGAACATATCCACGTGCTTTAGATGCTTGTAATGGTAAGGGTTTTGTATTATTTCCATGATTTTCTTCTGGCATGCAACTAAAAGAAGTTTGTTTTTCTTTTGAAGCTTTATGAATTTGTCCTCAAGCGTTTCCGTGAGTTCAAACTCGTATGCCATAAGAACTCACTTTAAATATCAAAATGCTTGTCAAACTCTTCGATGTTTTTGAAATGAATACGCTTGTCTTCCTTTTCTATTTTCTCAAGCTTTTTTAGATATTCCGGATTAAGCTCCCTGTGCAAATCCGCATCTATCTCATTGAGCGAAACCTCAATAACTATTATCTTCTCTTTTATGAAGCTCAATTCATTTTTTATTTCTTGCAATACGGCAGAATCCTGCATATAATCACCTATTAAGATAATTAGAATCCAGATGTTTCTCCATCCCTAATTGACAGACTTGTATAGCTTCCTTTACCCTTTCCAGCACTTGAGAAACGGTCTTGCCTTGCGTGTAGCATCCTGCAATATCCGGCACTTTGGCTACAAAAATGCCGTCCTCGTCCTGCTCAATCAAAACCGTGAACTCCATATTTATCAACCATTGTTTTGTTTTCAAAGTATTTAAAACCTTTTTATCTTCTAACCGCAAATTATGGTTATGTTGAGCAATGAGCAGATGATAAGGCTGATGGTTGTCGAGCCGAGCTGGGAGGATGTGATTGTCAAAATCGTGGCGGAGGAGGGAATGGAGCCGTGGTCAATCGATTTAGTAAAGCTCGCTGACGCTTTCTCTTTCTATATCGAGCACGCCAGAAAAATGCAGGATGATTTGCGCGTTCCCGCCCGTTTCATACTGATAGCCGCAATCCTTCTGAGAATGAAGTCGGACATTCTCGCAGAAAAAGAGCAGAAAATACTGATACCCGAGTCGCCGGATCAGAACCAGAAGGAGGCGGATTTGCTCCGTCTGCTCGCAGGCGTTCCGCCGCTTGACCCGCCTGTTAAAAGAATACCGCTGAAAAACGTCACGCTCAACGAGCTCATCCTTTCGCTGAGAAAGGCTTTCGATGTGCAGGAGCGCAGGACAGCAAGAAAAGACAGGCAACACGCCATAATAGGGCAGGTGCTCGCGGAGCCCGACGACATAACCGAAAGGATTGACAAGCTGCTCGCGCAGATAAAGGACATAATAAAGGAAATAGACGGCAAGATAGAGTTCTCAAAGCTTGTCACAGAATGGAAGCGGGAAAAAATCGTAAAGACGCTGATGCCGATGCTCCACCTCGCGCAGGAGGGAAAAATCGGCTACGAACAGGGCGAGCTCTTTCAGGAGATAATGGTGGAGCTGAAGAAGGATGAGGACAAGAATGTTGAGAATAAAGAAGGTAACAAAGAAAAAGAAACTAAAGAGAATAAAAGAGATGTTAATCTATCATAATATTTCAACTATTCAGCAAGCTACTCGCGGAAATATAGAACACTCCTATAAGCACAACGGTTATCATCAATATTATCACAGGCACCAGCCATGTTGCAACAGCCCTTCCTGTTGAATAATTGTGCGTTTCTTTCAGGGCAAGAGTAGTAAGATAAAGAATGTAAATCTGTATTATAAAATTTATTATTGTCCCAAGAACCGGTATATTGGTGATTAAGCCTGTTATCGGTATGAGAGGCGCCTGATATAGTGAAACAAAATATGTTTGTGTATTGTAATCTCCCTTTCCGCCGAAGAGTTTTGCAAACAGATAAATAATTCCGGAGCCTATGAACAGCGATATTATCGCTAATATTGGCAATAATATAATCAAAGATATTGAAACTGTTGCTGAAAAGACTAATCCTTTCGAAGAAAAGTTCAAAAAAATAAAAATTATGGCTTCTATCACTCCTGCAATAAGACCTGCCAACCCGATATGTTTCGCCGCTTCTTTCAGGCTTACATTTTTCCTTTCCTTTCTGAAAGTTTTCTTCGGCTTTGTTAAGGCATCATACCATTTCTGAAAATATTTTCTGCACATTTTAAATCACTTCAACAAAAGAAAAAATTTAAAAATAAAATAAAAAATTCTGAAAATCCTATCTTATCGAGACTTCGACTCCGTCAATCTTTTCCGCAACTTTCTTCTGGCTTTCATCGCAGGCTTGACTTTTTCCAGGTAAAATGCAGTATACGCTATTCCCGTTACCGGCACAACCGCAAAAAAGTTTATCAGCGAGCCAAAAATGGGAATAATGGAAACCGCGATACTTATGATGGACAGCACGACAATCAGGCTGAGGAACTGCAGATAATTCCTCCTCACAACCGAGAAGCTCTTCTTTACAGCCTCGACCGCCTTCAAGTTTCCGACAACAACAAACTGGTTCACAAGGGTGAAAGGCAGGGAAAGAAGCAAGAAAGTTATCAAGCCTCCGTAAAGCCAGAGCGTTATGCCGATATTGGGAACATAATAAGTATTGCTGGCACTATAGGCAGACTCATACATCATTATCAAAAGCGGCATTAACACAAGGTCAAACAAAAGCGCGAGCTTTATCAATCCTGCAAAAACATTTGCCCCGAGTATTGTCCAGAATTTTTTTCTGGCAACGGAAAGCATGGTCCCTATCTCGGCTTTTCCTTTCAGCGCGTCCGCAAACATTTTTACAAGTCCCGCTTCAAGCAGCGTGCTTATTGCCAATGCGATTATCGCGCCCGTGACAAGCAAAGCAGCGGAAAACCGCACGCCGCCGTCCATGAGAAACTGAAACATGGCTGACTGAACGTTGGAAGATGCTGATAAATATCCTATGAGCTTTGCAACCAGCGGCAGAGCGCTGACTATGATTATCCCAAACATTACTAATATGATAATAAGCAAGCCCCCGATTATCTGCAAGAAATTTCTCCTGTATGCGTCCCATGATTTGGACAAAAACTCCTCTATCATAAAAAATAATCGTTTCGCCTGCTTATAAGCCTAACGCAGCGTTAAAACTTGTGTCCCAGTTCTTCAAGAATCTTTTTCATTTTCAGCGCGTCTTTCTCAAGAAGCGGACTTTCGCAGATTATTGTGATGTCCGTGTTGCGCTTCAAAATTTCTTCGGCAAGCGGCTTGAACGGAGGCTTCCCTATTGGCTCATGGTTCCTCTCGTTTCCTTTTCCTATTCCCACAACACTATAATTGATTCCCGAAAAATGGCAATGCAAATGCCTGTAATGTTTTACAGATTCCAAAATTTTTGCATAGTCTATTTCTCCGGCCTGTCTCGCAAACAAATGCGCGAAATCAACAACCGGAACGCAATTTTTTATTTTCCCGCACATCGCGACAATTTCCTCCAGCGGCCCGAACTGCCCCTGTTTTCCGCTTGTCTCAATCCCGAGAATAATATTCCATTTGTTCTTTTCAATCCTTTCTGCAATATCAGCACATGCGTCTTTTATCATTTCTATTGCAGCCTCGCGGCTCTTTCCATAATATCCTGCGTGAACAACAACTATTTTCGCGCCCATTTCCGCGCCGCGCTCCAAGGATTCAAGAACGCGCTTTTTGCTGTCCGCGATTATCTGCATTTTTTCGCTCGCGAGGTTTATGTAATAAGGCGCATGGATTGAAAGCTCAATTCCGGATTCTTTCGCTGTATTGCCAACTTCCCTTGCCGTGGGCAGCGACATGTTCACGCCACGCACGAACTCAACTTCCAATGCCTGCAACCCGAGCTCCGCAACTTTTTTTATCCCCGAAATCGTGTCGCGCTTCTCCGCGCTTAACGGAACTCCCGCGGAGCCGAGCTTGATTATTGGCTTCATAAATAAAGTTAGAAGAAAGAGAATAAAAAGAAATTATTGCGCAGAACTCTGCTGAACCGGCTGTTGCGATTGAGATGAAGGCGCGCTGGCAGAAGTCTGGACTTTAACGGTTTGTGTTTTTGCAACTCTGCCTCTGTACATCCAATAAAGCATAAGTCCGAACAAGCCTCCGAACGCCGCAGCTATAAAAAACAGCCCCTGAATGACCAGTTCCACTTCCACTATCAGTGCAACGCCGGAAAAGACATAATCGGGCTTTATGTTTACTTTGCTCTTCTCCTGCTCGTACCTCACCAATCCTGCCATTCCGGAAGGCGCAGCTTCCCTTTGTTCTGCCATAATTATCAATTTTTATTTTGTTTGCTATACTTAAATTCTTTTCGTTTAAACTTTATATTCCATTTTTAATAACATTTCTCATGAGCAAAGCCATTTCCGCAATAATCGCCACGATAATGCTTCTCATGATTTCAGTCTCGCTGATTGGCGTGTTCTATGTTTTCTCATCAACGCTGGCAGGCACAACAACAAGTTCAGGCTCACAGCAGGCTTCGCAACTGACTTCGCAGCTTTCAATGTGCATGCGGATTGACAGCATAGTTGACAATCAAGTAACATTGAGGAATTGCGGGAAAGGTGTGATTGAGAATAATTCACTTGTCGTTCTTTTTGATGATATCAAGGCAGTAATAAGAGCTGACACAATACAGGAAAATTCTGTTGGAACGGTTAATGTAACTGTTCCCGGAGCATGGAACCTGTCGCAGACAAACCCGAACAGAAAATACAGTCTTGTAATAAGCAACGGCGCGACAACAGCGCAGGCTCTGGTTGAATTAACGCAGAGAAAAAGCAATCTTGTCAGTTACTGGAGCTTTGACGAAGGACAGGGAAATATAACAGTAGACAATTCTGGAAACGGAAATACAGGAATATTAAAAAATGCAACCGCTGCAATATGTTTTGCCAGCGGAGCATGCCCTGATTGGGTTAACGGCAAGGCTGGCAATGGTTTGCAGTTTGACGGTGTTGGGGATTATGTGACTAAAGATGTTTTCCCGAATTTTCCTTCAAATGAAATTACAACAGACTTCTGGATAAAAACATCCGATAACGGCGACGGAATATTCTCTTACGCATCAGCATCTTCGGATAATGATTGGCTCATATTCGGAAGCGGCAATGTTGCGATTTATAGGGGCGGTACAGTATTTTCAGGCATATCAATCAATGACAACAAATGGCATTTTGTTGCTGTATCGTGGAAAGGCAGCAATGGCGAAACCAGACTATACAAAGACGGTATTCTCGCATATTCCGGCATATTATCTCAAGGCACTTCAATAACAGGCGGAGGTTCTTTTGTAATTGGGCAGGAGCAGGATACGGTAGGCGGGGGTTTTGACCAGTCACAAGCATTCAATGGAATGATTGATGAAGCCAGAATATGGAACAAGTTCTTGGCTCCGGATGAGACTGTTGTGATAAAGCAGATAATATAATCGCGTTAGATATTAAAAGAAAATTAATGAGTTGGAATTAGCCCGTCTTGTGTTCGGCGAGTCCGGCTCCAAACGGAACCTTCTTTCAATCGCCATGGACAGCATTCGTCTGAGCAACCTACCCGCTGCTCTTTGATCATCGCAGCCTACTTGGTCTTGCACCCTGCCGATTCATTTTTCAACTGGGCAGCAGTCTGACATGATAGAAGCCGCTTTCGCGGCTTCGACCTTAGCGGTCAGATTTCGGTGGACGGAACTTGACCTCACCGGGAAATAAATCCCAGCGGCAGCTGTCTTTCCAACTCATTAAAATGAAGT
>JAVHRC010000104.1:0-1704 GCA_036171435.1 Candidatus Aenigmatarchaeota archaeon | reverse complement strand
ACAGCATAATCCAGCTGCAGCGGCTTGGTCTTCCAACACCCGAAACCGTTTTCATTTATGACGCGGAAACACAGGATGCGGAGATTGACGGCTTTCTGAAAGACAGGGAATTCGTTATGATACGTTCGGATAAAAAAGACAGCGCGGGAAAATGCCCGCACAATTTAAAATGCCCGAAACACGAAGCGAAGGATTTCATAAAAAAGCTGAACTCGGAAGGCTTCGCGGCAATATTGCAGGAACACGTGCCGTTCAATGCGTATGCGTCCGGGAATATCCTTCTGCTGAAAAACAAGATGATAGTCGAGATGATGGAAGGCAGCCCGCTCACAAAGCTCAACAGGGAAGGAAAACTTGACGAGCATATCGTTATGGAGCGCTTCAACGGAAGGAAGGAAATCCGCCATAACGGAAAAAGGCTGCTCACGAGAAACATAATCAAGAAAGTCCTTGACCTTGTGGAATATCTCCCGTTCGAGAACAAGATTGTGGAATTCGCGGTCGCGCCCGACTGGCTCTTCTTCTGGCAGATAAGGGACGACAAAACGAGCGCGATGCTGGAGTAATATTTATTTCATTTTGTTTGATTTAAGAAATCTTGTAATTTGTTCTCTGAATTCCTTGAAATCATTTATATTTTTCAAGTTCTCAAAAACGAGCTCATCATCGATATCCGCGTAGTGATGGACTAAAACATTTCTGAATCCTTTCATGCTCTTTAGTTTTTCTTTCATTTCGCGCGTTATGATTTTCTTTTTTTCCAGCTTTTCAAAAATATCCTCTTCTGATGAGGGGATTCCTAATTCCAAACCTTTAACAAGCAGGCTGCATATGTCTATCGCGGATTCTACAGCTATCTGGAGAAGCCTTTCGCAAGCCCTTTTCTTTTCCGCAGCTTCCATATAATCCTCATAATCTGCGGGCTTGACCGACTTCAGCTCAGCCAAATAGGAATCCAGCTCGGCAACCTTTGATAATATCCTCTCTTTATCAAGCATGCATGACACCTTCCAGATATGATTCGTATATGTGTTTATAGTCTCCAAACTCTTTGATAGTAGAAAATGCAATATCATAAAGCATGTCCATATTGCTGCAAAACAATATCTTTCCTTCTTTCAATATCCTTATCCTTATGTATAGAGGCAGTTGCTGGAATATCTGGATGTCGAAAGACGGAAAATCCTTCATGTAGCCGAGTTTTATTTTCGACATCTTTAATGGCTCCATTTTCTGTTTCAGAACAAGGCAGACATCAATATCGGAATATTTTTCCTTTCTGGCAAAACTTCCAAAAACTATCACAGCCAAGATATTTCCGTCTCTTTTTGCTCTTGTAATAAGTCTATCAAACGTTTTCATACTTATCAGAATTATCTTTATCCCGATAACTTATAAAACTTTATATATCGCCTTTCTCAAGAAATAATATTGATTCTGGTGTTTCTATGCGCGAAAATTCAAAAGAATTTTCGGCAACGGTTTGGTGAACCTTATGGCGAGAAAAAAAGACATTGCCGCTGATTTGCGAAAACGGAACCTGCAGAATTCCAAGAATTTAGCAGTAGAGAAGAAAGGAATGGAACTGCCGGTTAACACTCTTGTCGTGGTTGCGATAGCTGTTATTGTTATTCTGGCGATTGCCGCGTTCTTCATGGGCGGCTTCGGCGGCACAAGCAAGAATATCCAGAACCAGCAGGCTTT
>JAVHRC010000103.1:0-1709 GCA_036171435.1 Candidatus Aenigmatarchaeota archaeon | reverse complement strand
TGGCCAGAGCCAAATTTGAAAATGCCATGCTATTTGCTTGGAATACTTATAACGAGCTGTTGAAGTTAGGCATCAAGGGTGAAGACGCCCGTTTTGTGCTCCCAAATGCTTGTTGCTCTGAAATCATTATAACTATGAATTTTAGAGAGCTCCGCCACTTCTTTAAGTTGAGAACCTCGAAGCATGCTCAATGGGAAATCAGAGACATGGCAAAAGAGATGTGGAACCAAGTAATGAGAATTGGTGCAGCTAATGTGTTCGCCGACATCAGATTCGAGGAATAAATGAGATCACAAGCCTACAATACACATAGCGTCTCGATGAAGAGCCTCAGATTCATTTATCTAGCCGAACACGTAGCTAGCTGGTCAAAAGATCCTTCGACTAAGACCGGATGCGTTATTGTGAGACCCGATATGACCGTTGCAGCGGTGGGATACAATGGTTTCCCTCGAGCCATAAAAGACAGTCGTGAACTTCTCGATAATAGAGAAGAAAAATATAAGAGAACTATTCACTGTGAAATGAACGCGATCCTCTCGGCAAGAGAACGGCTAGATGGTTATACATTATTTAATTATCCAGGACAGTCATGCGATAGATGTGCTGTTCATATAATTCAGTCGGGTATTACAAAAGTTGTTTCACCAAAAATTGAGAGTGAATTCACCGAACGATGGAAAGAGCAAGCAAAACTAGCCGAAGAACTTTTTGCAGAAGCTGGCGTTGAAGTAGTTTATATAAAAATGGAGAGTGCATAATGCTATATATTATTGAAGGCGCGAATTTTGTCGGGAAAACGACCACTCTAGATATTCTCAAGAAAAAGAAATCGTTTATTCATTTCTATCATCCGAGATTTAATGACGCACAGCATTTCTCGTTTAATTATCAATTTGCCAAGACCTTAAGATCCGACACTAATTATAATAAGATAGAACAAGCAACTATTCACATACCTCGTGACGTCGTCTATCAAATCTCTCACATGACATGCCTCAAATACCTTGTTTCAGTCAAAGATAAGAAAGTTCTTCTAGATCGTTGTTTTTTGTCGGAAATGGTATATAATGAATTATATGATAAACAAATTTACCACGAGTTTGTTAACATCTTAAAAACATTTGAATACAGAATTTTCCTCCTGATTGTGAAAGACGATGAAGTGTTGAAAACTCGGATTATTGAACGACTCAAGAAAGATGTCGGGAAAGGCTTTGGCGTAAGGTCTTCAAAAGGCTTTGTTCCTGAACCTGAAACAGTTGAAGAGAAGATGAAATCACAAAGAATGATCGAAGCAAAATACAGTGAATTTATCCATGCATTCGGATTGAACACACTTTACATCGACACATCCCACAAATCAAAACGAGAAGTAGCTAAAATCATAAAGGATGCATTATGAGCGGCTATAATGACTGCGTATTGATCGAAATCAACGACAATCCGTACTGTGAGTTTCATAAATGCGGGTCCGAAGACTACTGTCAGTGTAAATTGTCTGATTGTCCGCACTGTTATTCTAAAGCAATATATGAGTATAGCGAGTCCGATGAAAACAATCCTGGAGATTTCTACCGCAAAATCAAAGTCATAAAAAATGTAGGAGAAGAACCGCATGAGTGATTATAAAAAAGACGTAGACAACATGAGACAAGCAATGGGGACCTTACCTTCTCAAGCTCCCAAAAAGACCTATAGTTGGAAAA
>JAVHRC010000102.1:0-7762 GCA_036171435.1 Candidatus Aenigmatarchaeota archaeon | reverse complement strand
AATCTATTTATATCTTTCTCTCAAACTGATTCTTATGACAGATTCAAACCAGACAAAGGAAAGCGGAATCAGCGCAAAGCCCGGTGACGCGGAAAAGACAGAAACGGAGAAGCCAAAGACTGACGGCGGCGCAGACAATAACGAAAAAGTTAAAGTTCATAGGATAAACGAGGAAATAAAATCCACTTTGCTGTTCGCCGCGACTTCCGTAGTTGCGGGCTACATCAGCTTTTTCCTTACGCCTGCAAAGCCGGCCGCGATTCCGGCGACATCGCTTCTTCTTGTTCTTGTGACAATGATAGCAATATTCCTCGGGACAAAAACGCTAATCCAGAAGCTCGAAGGCAAGAAAAACATGCAGTGGATCATGGGAAACGGCGGCGCAATCTACCTGTTCCTGTGGTTCGTGACTTGGATTATTTTCTATAATGCGATGTAGCTGATAGAAATAGATATAGTTAAAAACATATACTTCTATTAGATTTCTATGACAGACCAAATAGGCGACTGGAAGCGTAGCCACTACACCGCGGAAGTGCCGTCAAAAGATGGCGAGCAGGTTACGGTGATGGGATGGGTTCGCGAAGTGCGTGATATCGGGAAGCTGAAATTTATTGTGCTGTCAGACCGCGAGGGAACCGTGCAGATAACCGCGAAAAAGGGCGAGACCGCGGAAGCTTCAATGAAAAAGATTGACACGCTCACGCGCGAGTCCGTGGTGGCGATAAAGGGAAAGGTAAAGGCGAACAAGCAGGCTCCTGGCGGCCGCGAAATTTCTCCGGAAGAAATAAAAATTCTCAGCATGTCGGAGCAGCCTTTGCCTTTGGAAGTGACGGGAAAGACGCCTGCGCTGCTTGACACAAGGCTTGACGAGCGCGTTCTTGACTTGAGAAAGCCTGAAAATCAGGCAATATTCAGGATAGGCGCGAGAATGCTCGCAGGAATGAGACATCACCTGATAGAAAATCATTTTATCGAGACGTTTACTCCGGCTTTGATGGGCGCCCCATCCGAGAGCGGAGCGGAACTTTTCGTTGTCCCATATTTTGACAAGGAAGCTTACCTGCGGCAAGACCCGATGCTTCACCGCCAGCTTTGCGTCCTTGGTGGCTTTGACAAGGTTTTCGAAACCGGCCCGAGCTGGCGCGCGGAGCTCTCGCACACTTCGCGCCACATGTGCGAGCACAGGAATTTCGCAGCGGAAATTTCCTTCATAAAGGACGAGCGCGACACGATGAGACTGGAGGAGCAGGTCATTGTTTCCGGAATAAAGCAGGTTCTGAAAGACTGCAAGCCGCAGCTTGAGCTGCTTAAAGTGGAATTGGAAGCGCCGAAAACGCCTTTTCCTGAATTGAAGTTCCCAGATGTTTACGACATTCTTGCGCAGTTCGGGAAGAAGCTCAAGATTGGCGAGGATTACGATTCCGAGTCCGAGAAAATTCTGGCGAAATATGTGAAGGAAAAATACAAGACCGACTTCTTTTTCGTTAACAAGTTCCCGTATTCAGTGAAGCCCTTCTACGTGATGAAGGATGACGAGACTTACGCAAGGAGCGTTGACTTCATTTACAAGGGGCTGGAGATTTCTTCCGGCGGCCAGAGGGAGCACAGGCACGACGTTCTCGTGAAACAGGCGAAAGAAAAGAAAATGAATTTGCAGCACCTTGAGTGGTATTTGAAATTCTTCAAGTACGGCGTTCCCCCGCACGGCGGCTTCTCAATCGGATTGGAAAGGATTCTGATGCAGATGGTCGGGCTTGAGAACGTCCGCGAGGCAACCCTGTTCCCGAGGGACACGAAAAGATTGCTGCCGTGATTGAATTGACTATAAAGCTTATATTTTTCTAAAACCAACGGTCTCTAATGATAAAAACCATAGTATTTGATTTGGGAGGAATATTCTTTCTGGGGGAAGATTGGTCTTTGGCTGCCAGCAAGAAATATGGAATACCGCTTGACAAAGCAAAAGATGTGATAAAAGATTATAACAAATGCGCAGTATCCGTGGAAAAATCTGAGCAATTTTGGATTGACTTCCAGAAAAAACTCGGAATCAATGATGACTGGAAAAATATCAGGAACTTTCTGATTGGCTCCATATCAATAAGCAAGGAAGTTTCCGATTTAATCAAGAAGTTAAAAAGCAAATATGAAGTGCTGTTTTTATCAAACAGCCATATAGACTTTACACCAGAACTTGAGAGAAGATTCAACTTCAAGAAAGAGTTTCATGGAGGATTATTGTCGCACGAACATCCTTTTTACAAGCCAGATAAGAGGTTTTATTCGGAATTGCTTTCAAGAACATCATCCAAGCCTGAAGAAATTGTCTTCATAGACGATATTGAAAACAATCTCAAGCCCGCGTCTGAATTAGGAATGACTGTCATACTTTTCAAGAACATAAGGCAACTTAAAGAAGAACTTGTGAAACTCGGCGTAAATACAATATAAATTCAATTTTGAGACATTTTCGGTATTCAGAACATTATTGATGTGTTTAAATGCTTTTTCTTCTTAAAAGAATAAGATATGTATGTTAATTGCAGGATGGTCATTTACCAATATATGTAATCTTAGATGCAAGCATTGTTATAACAATTCCGGAAAGAAAAAAGATGATGAAATAACAACAAAAGAAGCTCTAAAGATATGTGATAAATTGAAAGAATCCAAAGTTACTGCTATAAATTTTGGCGGTGGCGAATGTCCGTTGCGAAATGATTTTATTCATATATGTGAATATTTGAAAAATAATCTTGGTATGAAAATTTCTCTCACAACAAACGGGACTACATACGAACTTATTAAATCACACATAAATTTATTTCATGATATAGGAGTTAGTATAGATTTTTCAGATGAGAAGAAACATGATTGGTTTCGTGGTGTTAATGGTACATATTCTAAGGCTCTAAATACTCTGAAATCATTATCTTCAAATGGTGTAGAAACAGAAATTGTAACTTGCTTAACCAAATTAAATGCAAATATACCAGAACTGCGTAGAATTTATAACTTAGCCAAAGAGGTTGAAGTTGGCTCTTGGCGTATCAATAGGTATAGACCAATTGGAAGGGTAGAAATGATAAATAAACTAAAACTTGATAAAAGATTGTTAAAAAAATGTTTTAACTATTTCTCAAGTGTATCTAATTTTCATTCCCAGTCAGACCCTCTATTCAGAAGCGTTGTTGGAGGAAGGGGTGGTTTTGAAGGCTGTCCCTGTGGATCACATTCATTTAGGATACAGCCAAATGGTGAAGTTTCTCCTTGTATTTACCTTAAAGAAAGCGGGGGAAATATCAGATATAATTCCTTAACAAAAATAATACAATCAGATATTTTTAATGCTATGAGAAACAGAAAGCCCAAAGGAAAATGCATAAAGTGCAATGCTTATGAACACTGCAAAGGAGGTTGTGCTGGAGCATCTTTTATAGAAAATGGTTGTTTTGATGCTCCAGACCCATTATGCTGGCTTAAACCTGAGGAATCTAAATGTAATGTAGAAATATCAATACCCAAAATTTGGAATGTTCATGAATTATATCTGGGCACAATATATATTCCTATAAAAGGTAGATAGCATGAATAACCTTGAAAAATATGAAATTGGTATAATTGGTAGGTGTATGAAATATTTTATAGAGCACAAATTAAATAAAAATTTTAAAAGAATAAAAGTGTCAACACCTTATGGAACAATAGACAGAATATACGTTGGAAATATATATGGCAAGAAAGTAGCTATTTTGGATGGTAGATTTGATAATGATAGATACCCAAGTTATAAGATAAATTTCAAGGCTATGATATTTGCCCTAAAGAGCATTGGCGTCTCTAATATCATAGGAACATATATTGTAGGCTCGGTAAAGGATTTTGACTTAAGTACTATTATCCTACCGAATGATTATATTGTATATGGGTCTACAAGAGAGACCTTTTTTGAAAACGGTAATTATAGATCTTCAGAAATGTTTCAACCATTCTGCCCAGAGTTAAGGAAAATATTCATAAAAGCTTCTCATTCATGCAGGTTTAAAGTTATAAGAAAAGGCATATACTGTTGTTTTCATCAGCCGAGAATAGAAACAAACGCTGAAATTAATCTCTTTAAGAAAATAGGAGTGGATATTGTGGGACAAACAATGGATGCAGAAGCAATTCTATCAAGAGAATCAAACATTTGTTTCATGCCTATATGTGGTGTTATAGACAACTCATACATAAGAAGAGAATTCTCTAAAGGAAATGAAAAGGCCAGAATTAAGACAAGAGAAGCGATTCTAAAATCCAGAGAAAAGATTTTTGAATTATTGTTGGAAGGCGTGAAAATAATAGGAAACAAAGAGGAATGCAATTGTAAATACGATCTAAGAAAAGAAAAAGATTATTATGTAAATGTTGAGTAACATGAATAAACCTCTTTTGATAGCGATAGAAGGTAATACAGGAACGGGAAAAACTACATTGGCCGGCAATATTGTACAAAATCTAAGAGGTGAAGGCTATAAAGCAGTTTATCTTAAATCTGCGCCATCGTCATCTACCATGGGAAAATTTATAAAAAATTTCTTCTCCGAAGAACCTACTATATATTCGCTTTTTTGTTATAGTGCTGATATATTAATTCAAGATGAGCTTTATACAAGAAGACTTTTGCATGATGGTAATATAGTAATACATGATAGGTTCAAAAATTCTATATTTGCATACAATTCTTTATTTTTAAGAAACAAAATAGATAAGAAAGCATTAGAACTATTTAAAAAATTGCCTATATCAGAGCCAGACATAACGTTTTTATTAGAATCCTCCTTTGAAACAATAGAAAGTAGGATTAAAAAAAGAGCCTCAAAAAGTAGAGTAGATTCCTCAATAAAAAAAGATAGTGTTGAAAGACTAGGAAGAATATATAGAGAAATAGAAAAATATAATAACGCTATCATTATAGATACAACAATTATTAATGAAAAAGAAACAAATAACATAGCTTTAGCAAAAATAAAAAATTACATGGGTGTTTAAATGGAATTCGGCGTTGCAGTAAAATCAGCTGTTGTTGAAAACAACAAAATATTAGTCCTGAAAAAAAGTTCAATAGAATCTATAGACCCTAACACTTTTGACTTGCCGGGGGGCAGAATAAGATTTGGCGAAGGATTGGAAGACGCCCTGCATAGAGAGGTTAATGAGGAAACGGGTTTGTCTGTAAGAATACTTGCTCCTATTGACGCGTGGTCTGTCTTGAAAGGCAGCCTTTACCTTGTTGGCATAACTTACTTGTGCGAAAAAACAGGTGGAACAATAACGCTAAGCGAGGAACATGAAACAGCAGAATGGGTTGAAATGAAATCCGCGGTTTTTCTTCCGAAATGGATAAAAGATACAATAGAAAAAGCAAATGCTTACTCCAACCATTTGAAGCATTTGAAAAAAAACTTGCGAGAACTGGAATAAAAGCATGACTATTTTAAAATATAAAAGGATTAACAATTATCTAATTTCAGGTTATTCTTATGTGGAAAATAAATCGCGAGAAATGCATAACGTGCGGGGGCTGCGTCGGAGTGTGTCCGACGGCGGCGCTTGAGCTCTCGAACAACCACGGCTTGGAATGCGACGCGAAGATGTGCAATCTGTGCGGAATATGCGAAAGGTTCTGCCCGGTCGGGGCGATAAAAGTGGAGAAGTGAAATTTATGATTGATTCAAAATATGATGTTGATGTTGTAGTCGTTGGAGCTGGTCCGGGAGGAAGTGCAACTGCAAAGCGTTGTGCAGAGTTAGGGTTGAATGTCGTAATGTTTGAAAAGCGCCAGGAAATCGGAAGTCCAAAACGCTGCGGAGAAGGAATGAGTTCTGACGCTATTGAAAAGCTGGGACAGAAAATTCCGAATTACTGCATAATGCAAACAATAAACGGCTCGCTTGTTTATGCGCCGAACGGAAAGAAAATCATAATCGATTATGGAAAAACAGCAGGCTATGTCCTTGAAAGAAAACAATATGACAAGTGGCTCGCGGAAGAGGCTGCGCGAGCGGGAGCGAAAGTGCAGGCAAAAACTTATGTTACAGGAGTGAGAAAGGAAAATGATTTTGTGAAAGGCGTTGATGCGGAATTTGAAAGCGAGAAATTTTCCATAAAATCAAAAATTGTCGTAGCAGCGGACGGGGTGGAAAGCAAGGTTGCAAGATGGGCTGGAATGAACACAACAAACAAGCCTGTAAACATTGATTCCGGTTTCCAGTTCGAGATGGTTGACATTGAGATAGAAGATCCGCACAAGATAATTCTTTATTTTAACACAAAGATGGCGCCGCGCGGTTATCTGTGGATTTTCCCGAAAGGCGAGGACAAGGCAAACGTTGGCATTGGCATCGGCGGGCTTGGCGGATATGGAAAAACTGCAAGACAGTTTCTAGAAGAATGGATTAAGACAATGCCCGGCCTCAGCAAGGGAAGCATAACTGAAGTGAATGCGGGAGGAATCCCGGTTGGTGGATTCTTGGACAACATGGTTATGAACGGGTTGGTTGTTGTGGGAGATGCAGCGCATCAGGTGAACCCGATTCACGGCGGCGGAATGAAGGAAGCTGCCATCGCAGGAAGGATTGCAGGTGAAGTGATAGCCGAAGGAATAAAAGCAAACGACGTCTCGCAGAAAAAGCTTTCCAAATACAACGACATCTGGTGGAAGGAGCGCGGCAAGCATCTTGTCAATGTTCAAAAGCTCCGGGAGGTTATTGAAAAGATGAATGATGATGACTTTAACATGCTGGTTGATGCCCTGTCCGGGGCAGACCTTGTGAATTTCACCCGCGGCGGCTCGCTCGGCAAGCTCGCAAGAATTCTTATGAAGAATCCGAAACTTGCGCTGCTCGCAAGGCATCTGCTGTGAGTGTTGTTTCTAGATTAATAATACAAGATACAATATTTCTATTATGATAACAGTCTACACAATCGGGCACTCTTCGCACGACAAGGAAAAATTTATTGAGATGCTGAAAGCCCACGGAATAAAGCTTCTGATAGACGTGCGCACAATCCCGAAGTCAAGGAAGGTTTCGCAGTTCAACTGGGATGTATTGGAAGAATACTTGAGAAAGCATAATATACTTTATGTGTATATGCCGCAGCTAGGCGGACTGCGCCATGCCTCGAGAAATTCATTGAACACGGGCTGGAGAAATCTCGGCTTCCGCGGTTTTGCGGATTATATGCAGACGGAAGAATTCTGGAACGGCATAGAAGACCTTATGGTATATGCAAAAGAAAACGATGCAGCCATAATGTGCGCGGAGGCGCTTCCCTGGAGATGCCATCGCTCATTGATAGCTGACGCGCTTCTTGCAAAAGGCGCAAAAGTTTTTCATATTATTTCTCCTACAAACCTGCTTGAGCACAAGATGACAAAATTCGCGAAAGTCGTGAACGGAATAATAACCTATCCGAGCGCAAAGCTATAAAAGCGTTAAAGCGTAATTTCCGGATTGAGGGGTCGTAGTCTAGTCAGGTAGGATAGCTGGCTCCAGATGAGGTTTTCTTTCGCGAAAGAAAACCTCAAGCAAAAGAAAGGCATATTGTTCAAAAAGAACAATATAGAAGTAAAATATTACTGGAGCGTTGAGGGAACTGAAAAGGTTTCCGGTGATATGATTGTTGGTTTTTGGCAAAAATGCCGGAAGGAGAAACCAGTAGACGGGAGTTCGAATCTCTCCGACCCCACCAAACAGATTTAAATGTTAAATCACTC
>JAVHRC010000101.1:0-1754 GCA_036171435.1 Candidatus Aenigmatarchaeota archaeon | reverse complement strand
CATGAAGTTAGCCGAGATACGGCTCCCTGAAATAAAACCTAAAATACGCAGGCTACCGCCCGGGGAAGGGGTTGAGGCACCGCCAGCGTTTGTGGGTGTACTCCCTCCGCAGGTCATGCATCGCTATGTAAGAGCGGATATCGAGGAAATGACACATGCTGGAGAAAAGTTTATCGTTGACCATGAGTTAATAAGAACTACAATCCGAAACAATCTTTTATTATTTCCGTCGCAGTGGTACTATCTTCCCCAATCTGAAAAAATTAGGCGTTACGGATGGGATTTAGCGAGTGCGTTCAAGCACGCCGTAACTTTTTTACATAAATATAGTTGGGAGGATTTGGAACGGGATTATGGAATACCGAAAAAATACATAGATGCGTGGCGTAGCGCATCATAAGTTTTCCTTAGACACCTTTGATTTTTCAATTTTTTTAACATCTATTTCCATAAAATCACCTGCGTGCAGGTCTTCAACTTCAACTATCTCTTTTGGTAATATGATCCTACGCTTCTTTTCATCAAGATATTTGATTGTGGCTATAGTCATTAGACCACTTTATACAATTTATTTCCTATATACTTTTTTATTGTGGGCTAATTGACCACAATTTATTTAAGCTATAAAAACATGTTATGTACAGCGAGGAAACAATATGAAAAAAGTCGAAGTTGAAATAACTGGCATTGCACCGCTACTACAACACCGGTTTGCAACAGAAGATCATGGCGAAAATGCACCAAAGAGTAAAAAGAAAGTATATAATCCGAAAGAGGAAGCTGAGAAGTGCTTATACAAAAATGCAAATGAGGGAATATATCAACCAGCAGAGCATATTTTCCAGTCAATGGTAAGGGCGGCTGTTGACTTCAAGTTCGAGAAAAAGCGGACGTATAAGGATGTAATAATTTCAGGAATAGTTGTTGAGCCGGAGGAGATACCCTTAATAACCGAAGGACAATACGAAATAGACGCCAGAGGCGCAGTTGTACAGAGGGCAAGAGTTGTCAGATGGAGACCGAAATTCAACAAATGGAAGCTAAAATTTATTATAACTATTCTGGATGATGGAAATATCGCCATTCCCACCCTTAAAGACATTCTGGAAAGGGCAGGATCCACAAAGGGGATAGGCGATTATCGCCCAAGATTCGGGCGATTCATGGTCACAGCCTTCAAGGAGGCGTGATATTTAAGGGAGGGTAAGGTAAGGTTTGGTCTTGGTCTGGCTTGGTCCGGTCCGGTCAGGTTGGGTTAGGTGCGGTAAGGTATGGTAAATCAATATAAACGAAACAACAACGAACTCCTAAAAGAACAATGCCTTGAGTACATCGGAGGTAAACGGTGTAAGGCATGTGGCACTGACTGCCTTCCCCTTATATGTTACGACTTTCATCATAACAAAGGAGCCAAGGAAGAAGAAATCTCGAAAATGATCCAGAGAAAAACAAAACTGGATGACGAACTTAAAAAAGAACTTGACAAATGCGCTGTAGTATGTGCAAATTGCCATAGGCAGATAACCGCAAAGTTAATAACACTACATTGAACAGTTGAAGCCTGGAAGAAATCAGCAAGTTAAAGGTTCACTAATACAACCCCGCGAAAACCGGTCCAATCCCCATACTCACACGAAAACTTTAATGAGGATATATAAACCAGCAGAAAAATTTAAATATTATTTACCCTGATAACGGATTTTTATCTTTTAAGGTATGCAGACATAGTTAATATGGATATTAACTATATTGTA
>JAVHRC010000100.1:18129-31492 GCA_036171435.1 Candidatus Aenigmatarchaeota archaeon | reverse complement strand
CCATAAAACCACCCCTCTAATATTTGCAGTAAAAGCACAAATACAAATAATCATTCACGCTCATTCTATATAATCTTTTCACGAGAAGAAAGCATATGGCAAAAAAACGCCTGAAAAAGAAAATAGCAATAATGAGAAATGAATTGATAGAGTTCTGCAAAAGCGGCGGATACTCAATCAATATTAATGAGGATTGCACCAACGAATACGGGGACGAATGCCCGATTCAGGATTATGCCAAAAGAAGCAAAAGCGATGAATCGCCGCGCTATTGGTGTGAATTCGACTATGACAATTCTTATCTCTTCGCATATAGCACAAGAAATATCAGGGAAGCGCACGCGCTAATACCAAAACGGTTTCTCAAGACAATAAGACAACAGAAAGAATTAACAGATTTTCACTGACAGAAAATTTTCGCTTTAATCGCTCTTGACCTGCACAATCATCTTCTTGTCCATCAGAATCCAGTAAAGCACTTCGCAGCCCTGTGTTATCTTGTCCTTCAAATCCTCGGGTATCGGCGAATCAAACGTCTCGAATGTTTCCATATCCATGACCTGCGCGGTGTCGCCGACTATTGAAATAATCTGCCCGCTTTTTTTCTCCACGATTGGAACGTCGATTTCGCTGTCCGCGGGCTTTATTATAGAACGCTTTCTCCCGTCAAAAACGCCCACTGCGTCAAGTCTGGCTTTCGCGGCACCGTGTTTGCCTGATACAGATGTGGTCATTGACTGGACCCTGCAAGGCTCGCCGTCCAGTATGCAGAACTTTCCCGGCTTCAGGTGCTTTATAGTCGTTTTCGTGGTTTCCATAATCATCGCTTCATTATTTTCTCTCTAGAAAGTTTATGCGTTTTTATTTAGTGTAGAAATGCGCTTAAATAGTTTTCGAGCAAAAATGTTTTTGTGGTATTTATGAATTGTGATGAAATCATGCATACTCATATTTTGTTTTGTGGAATCAGGAAATATTTGGAAAACGAGTTTCTTGAAAAAGTCGGAGAGGAAAAGTTCAATTCTTTTTTCGCTGATTATGACAAATATCGGGTAAATCCGTTAAAAATTAACAGAAGCCAAAAAGAACAAAAAAGTGCCATGTTTATTCTGGGAAAGTGCATTATAGATTTTATGAATTACGAATATGCAAATAATGGCAAAAAATCTAAGATAGAACCGGCTGTTCTTACACCAAAAGAATATGTCGCATTGACCGCCGTCTAATTTCACATCTTTCCCGCAGCTATCTTGATATCGTCGGGTTTTACAGTCCTCCTTCCCGCATGCTTTGTTATAGTTTCTATCTCGCGGACAAGCTCCCCGGCGATTTCCTCCACTGAAATTGTAAGCTCCCCTAAAGCTTCCGCGGAAATTCTTTCAACCCCCGCCTTTCTTGCTATCCTCTCCACTGCAGCCAACGGAAGAACAGACATGAATATTGTTTGTATGGCGGATTTATAAAAACATCAATCAAGAATTCTGAACATCGAAAAGTAAGCGCCTTTTCCTGAAGAAATATTCGCTTCATAATCTTTTATTGCTTTTCCTATCTGCTGCACGGCTCTTGAATTGCGAACAAGCCCGAATCTTTTTTCCGCATCCCGCATTTTCATCAGATTCCGGTTTATTTCGGCTTCATTTATTTCTGCCATAAAAAGAGTGCTCATCAAAAGCATTTAAGCCTTTTGCGCGAAAAAATATGGAAAGCCCTGCATAAAATTCAAGCTTAAATATTTATTTTTCCAAAAATGCTATGATTGCATGAACAATAAAAACAAGACGCTTTCAGACGTGTTGTATCCGCCGGTTGTAACCGCGCACATCAATAAAACGATGGGAGATTATTTCAAATGGAGGGTGAACAACAAGGATGAAGTGCAAATGCACTACTCCTCCCAGCCGAACGGACATCCGCATTTGGGAACGATGACAAGCATAATGACAGCTTTTGCAATCGGCAATTTCATGCAGGAATCTTTTGATATTCCCACGCATCTCACATTCGAGCAATTGGAAAATGCTCCCGGCTACAAGATTAAGAAAAACGATATCACATACCAGTTGATGCTTTGCGACACGCCTTTGGAGAACAGCACAAAATTGGATGTATATATGAAATCCTTCAAGGGTTTGATGAATCGGCTTTCCGAAAAATCGGGAACAGAATACAAGATTCTTTCATACAAGGATTTTCAGGAAACTCATTTTGTCAGGGAAAGCCTCATAGAAATCCTGAACAGGGAAAAGGAATTCGCGCCGCTTTTAAATCCAAGCGAAATGAAATTAAGGGTAAGGTTTCCCTGCAAGAAATGCAAATACATGGACGAGGATGCGAAAACCTTAAATGTTGAAGACGTTCAAGGGAATTACGTCAGGTTGAGCATGGAATGTTTTGACCACGGAAGGCACGAGATTGAGATAACGCCCGATAACAAGGAGTTTGTGGATATCAATACGCCGATAAGAAATGCCATCAAGGAAAGGCTTTTCGTCAAACAGGCGAAGGAATCGAATGCCCTGAACCTTATGGTTGACGGCGGGGATTGGGTTGGGATGGGCGAACTGATGAACCATACCATGGGATTGTGGGGATATTCCGCAAACGACCTCCCGACAAGGATATACACGCCGTTGATAGAAGACTGGTCGGGCGCGAAATTTTCCAAGAGCCTTTATGTGAAAGACGATGCTTACCGTTATCTGCCGCCGTATTTGCAAACGTATCCGCAGCTGATGGACGCGCACGGAGAGAAAGGCGTTGAAGTTTTGTGGGACGAGGTTTCGTCTTGGGCAAGAGAACCCAAAAAACTATTCAGGAATTATACGGTTGAATATTTCGACGTTTTATTCAAGGAAAAATTAGGAGGCGAAGAAAAATGATGCATACTATGCGACTTGCCGAGGAACCCTTCGGATGGGCAAAGAGCGGCAGGATGGTTATAGAAACGAGACTTTTCGATGAAAAGAGAAGGAAAATCGAAATCGGGGACACCATAATTTTCAAGAAACTGCCGGACGAAGCGGAAGCGATAGAGGTTCGCGTCAAAGCTCTTTTGAGATTTGAAAGCTTTAGGGATTTCTTTGAATTGATGCCAAAACATTTGTTGGGTCATGAAGGGCTTGTATTGGAGCAGCAAATAGAGCGAATGAAAAAATACTATTCTGAAGAAGAGGAAAAGAAATACGGCGTTTTGGGAATATGGTTTGAGGTAATCAAATGAAGGCGTTATCAATTCGTCAGCCGTGGGCGGAGCTGATAGTTCGCGGGGATAAAAAGATAGAGATACGGTCGTGGAACACGAATTTCAGGGGCTACTTTTTAATACATGCTTCCAAAAAAGCCGAGGAAGAAGCCGCAAGGAATTTCGGGTTGCAGGCGAAACAATTGGAGACCGGCGCAATCGTCGGCTACGCCAATCTTGCGGATGTAGTTGTTTATAACGGATTAGAGGAATTTGCGAAAGACAAAAATCTGCATCTTTCAATCAAAGAAAGGGAGAAATATCCGGTATACGGTTTTTTTCTTGATAATATTCACAGAATAAAACCCATCAAATACAACGGACAACTTGGATTTTTCAATGTTCCGGAGATAGATTATGCGGGATTGGACAAGCTGGTTTAAGCTTTTCCCAAAAGATGTTTGAAAGCAAGACTGTTAATCTCGTTTGGGGAATATCTGACATATCCTTCTTTTTGCAGCGTTACGAAATAAACTCCCGCTTCTTTTATCATTCTGTTGCAAACCGTGCATGTCGGCGCTTCGATGGGAACATGCCTGTCGTTTTTTATTTTTGCGTCTTCAGTCCACTTTTCCGTTTCCGACGCTTCTCCCGAATCCACAATTATTTCCGGCATAAAGAAAATTATTCTAAATAACTTAAATACGCCTTACATAAGAAACAACAGGAAGTTTAGGCATTAATCTCAACCAGTTCTTTCAGTATTGACAGGGGTATGGGCTCGCTATGTTTTTTGAGGGTGAACAAATAGCCCTTAATCGCATTGCTTATATTGGTTAAAGCTTCGTTTCTGCTCTTGCCTTGCGATATGCAGCCGGACAATTCCGGAACTGACGCCGTATAAGCGCCGTCCTCATCCCGCTCGATAAATATCCTGAATCTCATATTATGTTGATGGAATCGAACCCTTATAAAACTTTAAGCACATCTAGGAATTATGATTTGCGACACATCCGTGCTTTTGCATTCTGATTTTATGGGACAGATAACAACCGTGCAGGAAGTCATTGACGAGGTCAAGACGAAGAAGCACAGGGAGCGTCTGGAATTCAGGGAAATAAAAGTTCTTGAACCGGAAGAAAAATTTGTCCGCGAGGTCGAAGACGGGGCAAAAAAAGCGGGACTTGACGGGAAACTGTCAAAAACGGACAGGAAGCTTTTGGCGCTCGCGCTGCAGACCGGAGATGTTTTGCTGACGGACGATTACGCGATTCAGAAGCTGGCGAAAATAATGGGAATCAAATGCAAGCCTTTCCAACTGGAGGGAATAAGATAATTTAGAGTCTTACCTGTTTTCTGAATTCCTTTCCAAGCTTTCTTGCCTGATGCGGCAATTCTATAATTTCTTCTGGAATTATTGTTACATATTCGGCATCCTTGTCTTTTGTCAAGCCAATCACATATTTCTGGTCTTCATATGACACCGGCATGTTGCCTTTTCCAAATGCTTCGCGGATATCTTTTTCCGGAAAGCCCAATTTAACATAAAAGTCTATGGTCCTGGCACCGAAGGAAAAGTTTTCGCTTTTCTGGAATGCCTCTATTATGGATTCCGGCATTATCTTCATAAAAATATTGGCTATGTTAATCTATTTAAATTCCATCTTCGGATTAAATAGAAACAAAAAAGTTCAATGACAAAAACGGTGATTTCATGAAACTCATAATTTTCGGCCCGCCGGGCTCGGGAAAGGGAACGTATTCCTCGGTTATAGCGCCGAAATACGGGATAGCAAAAATCTCAACGGGCGACATTTTCCGGGAGGAAATAAAGAAAGGCACCGAACTCGGAAAAAAGGTTGCGGATTATCTTGCAAAAGGCATTCTTGTCCCGGAAGAAATAGTCAAGGACGTTTTCAAAAAGCGAATAAGCGAGCCTGACGCGAGAAACGGCTTCATTCTTGACGGCTTTCCGCGAACGATTGAACAGGCAAGATTCCTAGAAGGACTGACAAAGATTGATGCCGTGATATTGTTGCACATTCCGGAAGACGTGCTTATCGAAAAAATATCAGCAAGAAGGGTGTGCAGGAAATGCGGGGAAAATTATAATGCGGCAAATATAAACAGGATAATAAACGGAGTAAAATACAGGTTCCCAAATGTGGGCTCGAAAGTGGAAGGCATTTGCGACAAATGTGGGGGAGAGCTTCTGCAAAGACCCGACGACAATCCCAAGACGATAAGGGACAGGATTGATGTCTACAAAAAACAGTCCGCTCCTGTGATAGACTATTACAAGGGAAAAATAAAGTTTCTTGAAATCGTTGTGAACGGCGGCCCCGACGAGATGTCTGCAAAAATCCTGAAAGAGCTGGAAAAGATAAAGCCGGAGAAATAAATTTGCTAATCATAACTGTCTGCAACGTCTTGAGCCACATTGGCTACAATTCCTGAAAGCCATCTTTTATAGCAGACTAATGGAACAAAGCCGCCGGTTCCGCTATGAAAATGCCCTTCTTTTTCTATTATTCCGCTGTTCGGGCATTCTTTCTGGCTCATGCAGTAATTCCTTATTCGCGGTTTTTCATTGAATAATTCCAAAGCCTTTTCATTAGTCGTTATTCCATCAGTCTTTATCAAATAAAAAACGCATTCAACTGCCATAAAAATAACCTTCAATCCCCTCAGAGCATGCCTAGCCAGCACCTGAAAGGAATTACAGTTTTATTGTTAACTGCATACTTTTTTTCTCCGTCAGGCATATCACCGCCAAGCAAACAGGGACTGGTTATGCAAAACCCCTGCATTTTATTATTATTGTTATAAGTTCTCACGGCTACATTATTTTGCCAGTCTCCCTTTCTCACAAGATAAAAATCACACTTGCGTTCTTCTTCACCCATATTAATTACCTCATATTGCTATTGACAGAAAAAGATTTAAGGCTTTAATAGCTTGAAAGCGGAATTAATTTAGTGGATAAAAATTATGGTGAAATCATATGCTGCGACAGCCGATTGTTTGTGTCCTCGGTCACGTGGACCACGGGAAGACAAGTTTGCTTGACAAGATAAGAAGCACCGCTGTCGCCGCCAAGGAAGCAGGAGGAATAACGCAAGCCATCGGAGCCACGGAAATTCCCTTGGGCACGATAAAGAAAATATGCGGCGCTCTTTTCTCAAAGATAGAATCAAGAATCCAGATTCCGGGATTGCTTTTTCTAGACACGCCAGGACACGAGGCTTTCACGTCGCTCCGCAAAAGGGGAGGAAGTTGCGCGGACTTGGCGATTCTTGTTGTTGACATAAACGAGGGATTCCAGCCGCAGACAATCGAGTCAATCGGTTTTCTGAAGGAGTTCAAGACGCCTTTCATTGTTGCCGCAACAAAAATTGACATGATAAGAGGATGGTTCCCGAACAGCGGAAAGCCGTTTTTAGAAACTTTTGCAAAACAGTCCCAGCACGTGAAAGACGCCCTTGAGGAGAAAGTATACAAAATAGTGGCGCAGCTCTCGGAGCAGGGATTCAACAGCGAGCGCTTTGACAGGATTTCAGACTTCACAAAAAACATTTCCATAGTGCCGTGTTCCGGAAAGACAGGGGAAGGCATACCAGAACTGCTGATGATGCTTTCAGGGCTGGCGCAGGAATTCCTAAAAGAAAAGATTGAAATAAAAAGCGAAAGAGGAACAGGTTCGATACTGGAAGTGAAAGAAGTCAGGGGAATAGGCATGACTATTGACGTGATTCTTTATGACGGAAAAATCGAAAAGGGCGACTGGATTGTTGTCGGATGCAGGGAGCCGATAGTCGCAAAGATTCGCGCGCTCCTGAAGCCCGCGCCACTCAGGGAGCTTCGCGTTGAAAAACAGTTTGAGCACGTGGACAAAGTTTCCGCGGCTGCGGGAATAAAAATTTTTGCGGCAGGGCTGGAGAATGCTGTGGCGGGTTCGCCGATAATCACCGTGAAAAACGAGTCCGAAATAGAAGGCGTGAAAACCGAGCTTTCAAAAGAAATAGAAAGCATAGAGTTTGAGAAGGCTGTTGAAGGAATAGTATTAAAGGCTGACACGCTCGGAAGTCTGGAGGCGATGATAAGGCTGCTCAAGCAAAAAAATATTGAAATAAGGAAAGCCGGCGTGGGTGACGTGCACAGAAACGATGTTGTTACGATAGAATCCGGCGACATGCTGAAAAAAGTCATTCTCGCGTTCAACGTAAAGATTTTGGAGGATGCCGCGGAGATTGCAAAGGAAAGGAATGTAAAAATTTTCGAGAGCAACGTGATTTACAGGCTGCTGGAAGATTATGAGAAATGGATTTCCGATGAGAAGAAAAAAGCGGAGCAGGAAAAGCTGGAAAGCATAACGCGTCCGGGAAAAATTCTTTTGCTAAAAGGGCTTGTGTTCAGGGCTTCAAATCCCGCGGTTGTCGGCGTTGAGGTTGTTTCAGGTATGATAAAATCGGGCGTTTCCGTGACAAAAGACGGAAAGGAAATTGGAACAATAAAGGAAATACAAAGCGAAGGACAGATTGTTGAAACAGCCGAGCGCGGGCAGAGAGTTGCCGTGTCAATGAACGAGCCGACTGTGGGAAGGCACATCTTCGAGGGAGACGAGCTTTTTGTGAAGATAACTCCCGCGGATTTGGCAGTGCTTGAGGAATTGGGAAGCGCGGAAGAGGTTGCACTCGCAAAAAAGACGCTGGGAATCGAATAAAAAATTATCCTGATATTGGAATATTCGCTGTTTTGAGCATCTTCTTGAGAATTTCCAGAGAATCTTCGGTTGGCGGATTCTTGTATTTGCTTCTGTAAACGGAGCTGCAAGCTATAATGTCCAAATCGCAATCGCTTTTATTCAGCAAATCAATCACATTTTTTGCAAATTCCTGTTGTACAATACTGTCTTCAGTTAATTTTGCAGAATCTATTTTAGCTTCAATATATCCGACACCTTTTTCTGTTATTGCAACAGAATCTCCATCTCTTTTTACATAACCCTTTCCGGGGAGAGAGTTAATTTCTACCAATGACATTCCTATTTCAGCATTATACTGCGCTATAACCGCTTCCCAGCGTTTCTCTTCTTCTTTCAAGTTCATAATTATAGATGTACAGAAAGAGTTAAATAATTATTCTATGATGTTTTAATCATCCAATTCTTACGCTGTCCCCGACTTTTATGCTGTTATCCCTTACAAATCCCGCGTTTGTCTCGATTGTGTATTTTGCCGGCAACAGGGAAGAATAAATCTCGCAGTTGTTTGCGCACGGCTTCGCGTTTTCCACGATATTCACTATCCTCAAATCTTCCGAGATGAAAATCATGTCAAGCGACATTAAGGTGTTCTTCATCCAGAATTTCAGAACCTGCGGCTGCTGGAAGACAAAAAGCATTCCAGAATCCATAAACATTTTCTGCCTGAACATCAGCCCCCGTCCGAGCATGTAAGGCGTGTCCGCGACTTCAACGGAGAGCGAAACGCCCCTCTCAAGAAATTCCACAAAAACCTTTTCCTGCGCAGAGATATTTCCCACAACAAAAATAAAAACAACAGTCACCAATATTACAAGCTCGTATCCCGCCTTATTCTTTTTTGCGCGCGCCATCATTATCCCCTTTTATTTTTTCCTTTTTCAATATATAAACAACCGCAAACCGGCTCAGCGCCTTTAAATACCTTCGCCGCGAAAACTTCTTGCCCGGTTATGAACGTTGAACAAATATTTTGCATGATTTGAGACGCCAGCTGGGGAGGTAGTTGAATATGGCAGTAAAGATTGTGATATCGGACCCGAAAACAAGAAAAGCGTGGCAGGTTGAGAAGGAAGTGCCTACGCTTCAGGGAATGAAAATCGGGGAGAGATTTGACGGCTCGGTTCTTGGACTTTCAGGATTTAATTTGCAGATAACGGGAGGCTCCGACAGGGAAGGCTTTCCAATGCGCCCTGACATTATCGGCGCGATGCGAAAGAAGCTTCTTCTTACAACAGGACCCGGCTATGTTCCGGAGAAAAAGGGAATAAAAAGAAGAAAATACGTTCGCGGCAACATGATTTCCGAAGCAACTGCGCAGGTAAACTGCAAAATCGTGGAGGGCGACGGCAATGTCGCGGATATACTCGGTATCAAGCCGAAGGAGAAAACGGAGAAGCCAAAAGAAGGGAAGAAATAAGAGCCGCGAAGGAAGGGAAGGAATAATTTTCTTTCCTTTAATCATTTTTAACTCTTAACTTATTCTAGTTTCCAGCATATTTTAATATTTCTCAAGAATTTTATACAAACCTATTTAAGCCTTCCAGAAATAACATAACTATTGATGATTATGACAAATAAAAAAGAAACGGATAATGCAGAAGAATCCGAAAAGAAGATGAAAGAAATTGACAACCGGCTTATTCCCGAGTTCAACCTGATAACGATGGGACACGTTGACCATGGGAAGACAAGCCTGACGCAGGCGCTGAGCGGAAAATGGACTGACACGCACAGCGAGGAAATAAAGCGCGGAATCACGCTGCGACTCGGTTATGCCGACGTTACCATTTACCACTGCGAGAGAGACGACTTGTTTTCCTCTTCGGAAAGGTGCCCGAGGTGCATGGAGAAATGCGAGCCTGTCAGGACTTTTTCTATAGTTGACGCGCCGGGGCACGAAACACTGATGGCTACTGTCCTTGCAGGAACTGCGATAGCAGACGGAGCGTTACTGCTGATAGCCGCCAACGAAGGCATTCAGGCGCAGACGCGCGAGCATTTAATGGTGCTGAATATTTCCGGGATAAAAAATATAATTATCGTGCAGAACAAGATTGATTTGGTAACGGAGGAGCAGGCATTGAAAAATTACAAGGAGATAAAAGAATTGGTAAAAGGAACTGTTGCGGAAAGCGCGCCGGTTATTCCTGTTTCGGCCCAGCAGAAACTGAACATTGATGCGCTCCTGAAAGCGATAAACAACATCCCGAAGCACGCGAGAGCCGAAGGAAACCCCAAGTTTTATTCGGTGAGGAGCTTTGACATCAACAAGCCGGGAACGGAAATAGAAAAATTGTCGGGCGGAATTCTGGGCGGCTCAATTGTCAGCGGGAATTTTTCCATCGGCGACAGCATTGAAATAAAGCCAGGAGTAAAAAGAAACAACAGATGGGAACCGCTAAGAACGAAAATTACCGGATTGCAGAAAGCGGGAAGGAATATGGATAAGGCAGGCCCCGGCGGCCTGGTCGGCATGCTTACGTCGCTTGACCCGTCGCTTACAAAGGCGGATTCGCTTGCAGGTAGCACAATCAGCATAACGGGCGCCGCGGGAATAGAAGTGAAAAACGAGATAAATCTGAAGATAAACTTTTTTAACAAGGCGGATAAGAAGGTTTCCATTGAAGAGCCGTTTGTAATAGTGGCGGGAGTTGCAAGAACAGTCGGAGTCGTGTCATCCGTTGGAAAAACAGTTTCAGTAAAGCTTAAGCTGCCGGTCTGCGCAAGCGCCGGCGACCGCGTCGCGCTCTCGCGCCAGATTCAGAACAGGTGGAAACTCGTGGGACACGGGATTGTAGTATAAAATTTTAATTAGTTGCTTAAACCTGTATCTAAATCTTTATATCTTGATTTCATTATTTTATTGATATGAAAGCCATCTCCGCTATAATCGCCACAATCATGTTATTAATGATAACGGTTTCTCTTGTTGGAGTTTTCTATGTTTTTTCTTCAACAATTGCAACTACAACAATAGATTCGGGTTCTCAGCAAGCTTCGCAACTGACTTCGCAGCTTGCAATATGCATGAGAATTGACAACATAAATAGCAACAAGGTTGATTTGAGAAATTGCGGAAAAGGAATTATTGAGAACAAGTCTTTGATTGTGACAATGGATGATGTGAAACTCGGCGCAAGCACACTCACGATTAATGAAGGAGATAGCGGGACAGTTAATATAACAGGACTTTGGCAAATTTCTCCGGGAAAACATAACTTAAAAATAAGCAACGGCGCGGCAGTTGCACTGGCTTTAGTTGATGTGCAGTCCAACAAGGATGGGTTGGTTGCAGGATGGAATTTTGACGAGGGAACAAGCAATAAAACAAACGACAATTCTGGAAATGGCAATGACGGAATACTAAAAAATGCAACATCCGCGGCATGTTTTGTAAGCGGAGCATGCCCTGATTGGGTCAATGGAAAATCTGGAAAGGGGTTGAACTTTGACGGCATAGGAGATTATGTTGATGTAGGAAATGGTGCCAACTTAAACATACAAAATGCGATTACCGTTCATGCATGGGTGAGAACAATCGGCCCTAACCAGTATGGTAGTTGGCAGACCATAGTTGGGCGTACATCATGGGGTAATAGTTATTGGTTTCTGGTAAACAATGACAGAACTGTTTCCGTTAACCTGGGAGGCGGAGTAGTTAATTATAATACCGCAAGAACATCAAAAACAATAAATAACAATGAATGGACTAATCTCATCTTTTCTTATAATAAAGACGGCGGCGCTAGCAATTTTAACATATACATAAATGGCAATCCTGAAAAGACTCTAACGCTTACGGGAAGCATCGATGCAGGCACAACATCCCTGAAAATCGGCATATCGCAAGAGATTTCTGGAACGACTTATGCCTTCAACGGCATAATCGACGAAGTCCGCATATGGAATAGGGCGTTCGCTCCTGATGAGACAATCGCGATGAAACAGATAATATGAAAGATTTTTGCAAATATGCAAAAACTTATTAACTTCGGCCTGCGTATTTTGTTTGAGTTTGTTCTAATAATGCGGTTGGATGCTTATGTCAAACAAGTCCATTGGTATCAGAAAAGAGTGGTCCTTGAAAAGCAAGCTTGTTAAAGACGGCTATCTTGTGATGCGCTCGAGCGCCAGCAAGACGGGAATAGACATTCTGGCCGGGAAATTTGCGGGCGAAGGCGCGCACGAGCTTCTTGCTTTTCAGGTGCAGACTTCCGAATACATCTATCCGGAAAAAGTCGCGGATTTAATCAAATACGCGCAGGCTTTCGGGGCGCAGCCGTTCGTCGCACTCACGCGCAACAGGAAATGGCACTTCATAAAACCGGACGATTTGGAAAAGAACGGCAAGATGTGGAAAGTCAGGCTAATCGCGGAAAAATGCCTTCCTGATGCAAACCTTCAGCCATGAATATGCATTTATTTCTAAAGTGTACATAATTCTTATGAAATTATCAAAGCGCAAGGGACAGTGCTTTCTGAACGACCGCGCGACCCTGGAAAGGATGGCGGAATATGCGCAGCTTTCAAAGAATGATACAGTTCTGGAAATCGGCGCAGGCGACGGAAGGCTCACGATGCTGCTTGCGCAAAAGTCCGGCAAAGTGATAGCGGTGGAGAAGGATGGCCGTCTTGTCGAGCTGCTGAAGAAAACCGTTTATGAAAAAAACATTTCCAACGTTGAGATAATTCACGGGGACACAATGGATATTGATTTTCCGCATTTTGACAAGATTGTTTCAAACCTTCCTTACCAGATTTCCTCGCCGATAACATTCAGGCTTTTTGATTGCATTGGCAAATGCAATTGGTCCCTTGCCATTCTTACTTACCAGAAAGAGTTTGCGCAAAGATTTTTTGCCAAGCCCTGCGAAAAAAATTATTCGCGCCTGACTGTTGCCGTTAATTATTATTGCTCCGCGGAAAAGCTGGAGATTGTGAGCAAGGGGAAGTTCAGACCGCAGCCGAAGGTGGATTCAATGATGGTCAAGCTTGAACCAAGGGAAAAACCTTTTGAGGCCGATGATTCTTTCTGGGAAACAGTCGCGAAGCTTTTCCAGCACAAGAAAAAGGTGGTGAGGGCTGCGCTGAAAGACGCGAAATTCGATGTGAACAATATCGAAAAAATTCCGGCAGAGCTTCTGAAAAAGCGCGTTTTTTGCTGCACTCTTGAGGATTTGAAAAGAATAAGCGGATCATTAAAGTAAAGATTACCTTTGCCGGTTTGTCGGTCCTGAAGAATCTGTTTTGGCTTTCATCTTTTTGATTTCTTCCTCCAATTTGCATGGTGCTTCTTTGCATAATGCTTTACGTGTTTCTTTGCGTGATGCTTCTTTGCATGATGAGTTTTCTTTGCATGATGCTTTACGTGTTTCTTTGCGTGATGCTTCTTTGCATGATGAGTTTTCTTTGCA
>JAVHRC010000100.1:0-18029 GCA_036171435.1 Candidatus Aenigmatarchaeota archaeon | reverse complement strand
TGATGCTTTTTATGCCTGACCCTGTGTTTTTCTTTTGGATATTCGTCCGGGGACGGTATTTCCTGCGATTTTGTCATTTTCCTAATGTTATCCAGAACCCTGATGCCTGCATTGATGCCCACAATTATGCTTTGCACTATATCTTTCTTATTGATCAGCCTTTTCATTTTAGCGAATATGTAGATTATGAGCGCGCCCGCACATATTATAATTATTGCTATTATGACATTGTCTAAGGGTTCCGGAGTTTTTCTGGCAAGACTGAATTCTGAAACATATCTTCCGCCATCGTATTCTATGGAAATCCTGTGCAATCCGTACTTGTCAAATTCAACGATTTTGCTGTAATTATTTTTGATTATTCCAATATCTATCTTATTTCCGTCCAAATAAAGAACCGCGTCGCGCAAATCCTTTCCGCAGATGTTGTCGAATCTTAATGTTATGTTTTGCAGGGATTCAGAGTAAAATACGTTGCTCTTCGTTACAAGGCTGTATGAAACATCCTGCATAATAAGGCAGCTTTTTTCAACTTCCAAAGTCACCAGTGCGGAGGCTGTCTTGCCCTCGTATTCCACAAAGACCTCAAAGAAATACCTTCCCGGCTCGATGTTTACGGGAACATCCATGTCATCATTGATTATGAGTCCGGAAACCACTGACCTTGTGTCAATATTTTCTATTATGGTGAAATTGTCCTTCTTGATTCTCTTGTGAATGACAGCGTCAAAAATTTCCTGGTCCCCCACGTTTGTCAGGTTTATCGCAAACCTGATTTTCTCGCCTGTCATGACTCTCGGCGTGAAGTTGATTATTTCCAGGTCAAGCAAAGGCCCTTTCTTGGAAGTCCCTCCCAATATTGTCGTTCCTGTCGCCCCTCCAACGCTTACAATCTCCGTTACAACCCTGTAAACCGACAACATCGCATCTGCAGTATCGTTGCTTATTGCCGCGCCGGAAGCGTTCACGTCAATGTTGAAAGTCCCGATTGTTGTTGTGAACACAGTCCATGCTACATTGCAGGACTCGTCCTTGTTCAGTGTGCAGTTCTTCAGCTGTTCCCCCGCCCCAATATAAATTATTCCGGAAGATTCCGGAATCAGCAGGCTGTTGTACCGCGGCGTGGCATTTATCTGCCCGCAATTCTCCACCTTGCATGTCAACGAGGCGTTCATTGTGAAGCTTCCGCCTTCTTTCACAAGCTTTGTGCCTGCAGGCTCAATCAGGTCTGCCAGGATGAATTTTCCCTTGACCGTTGCATACCAGGTTTCTGACGAGACTGAATAATTTTCATCACCTGGGAAGTAGCCCGTTATGTTGTAAACCCCGGATGCTGTCAGGTTTGTGAAGTTTTGCAAAGACGTTGAGCCTGACTGCAAAACCCAGCCGCTTATGTTTGCGTCAAGATAAATTGTTTTTCCGCTTATGTTTGATTGCACTGTGAAGTTTGCAGAATCATATTTGAGATACGTGCTGCTGCCCCTTGTGCCGTTCAGCCAGAGACTTGTCCCGTGCGCTCCCTTGATTATAGTATATGAAACCAAACCAGTCTTATTCCACTGGTTCACTGTATCATTGAAAAACCATGTGTAATTTTTCAGTCCCACCTTTATACCCGCCTGCGTAAAGTTTATAACATAGATTCCGTCGTCGGCGCCTCCCGAATAAAGCGGCACGGAATAGTTCATCAGCGTTCCCGAAGTGTTCAGGTCAGTCTGGAAATACGCTTTTGTGATGCCGGTGTTGTCCTTCAGGTTGATTTGGAAACCATAATCATTTCCCGACGCATATTGCGTTCCGTTCGGCTTGCTTGTAGCGTTGTTGGAAAATCTTGGCGGAGTTTCGGGCGCCACGATTCTCACATACCATTCCGTTGAGTTCGGGTTTATGTTCGCGCTTCCAGTGTCGTTCAAGGTATATTTGTATAATCCTGCTTCAGGGGTCTGGATTGTATTGTTCTCGCTGTTCGCAAGCGCGCCGTTTTTGTAAAGGTTGCAGCTCACAGGATTGCCGCAGACGCCTGTTACATTAAAACTGCTTCCCTCGTTTGTTGTCATGTTGCTGTTCAGGAAGGAATGCGTTGAGTTTGTGAACCAGAGGCTGAGTATGTTGTCCGCGCCTTTGACAGCCAGATAATAAACCGAGCCCGTGTTGTTCGCGGAATAATTTTCGTTGCCTGATGTGTTTGCAGTGTATTTGTAAGTTCCCGATCCCAGCGTTTGCGTATCTGGATTGGAAATAACAATATCGTTCCTGAACAAAGATGCTGTTCCCGAATTGCTGTTTATCATTATTGATTCTGCTGTCGTTTGCGTTCCATAATTGATGCTGACATTCTGATTGTAATAATCTGTTCCGTTGTTAATTCTCAGGTTCATGGGGTTGGAGCTGTTCTTGCTTATTGTGAGAATTGAAGTCTGTCCTGTCGCGTTTGCTGTATAGTTTTCCGTTGTTGAGGAATTCGAGCGATACAGATAAAATCCTGCGGCAAAAATATTTGTATCTGGGCTTGATACAACAGTCTCATTTATTGACAATGTGCAGATTGCCTCGCTGTTCTGGCTTGCAACAGAGCAGGATGCTGAAGTCTGCACAGGATATGTTCCAGAGAAAGGTGATACACTCAAAGACGGCTGCACATAGCCTTTCAAAACTTTTAAAATTCTTACAGATGAGTTGGAAGCTGTCCAGTTTGTTCCCGTGTCAAATCCGAAATAATAATTGTATGTTGCGTTTGCAAGCCTCTGGTTTTCCGTAATGGAAGTTCCCGTGCCGTAAAGCGCGCCGTTCTTGAAAAGTTTGTATGTTAAATCAGACGAGCCGCTCATTGTCGTGCGGTTTCCTGTTACCTTCGGAATTGAAGGATATGTGACAGTCTTGTCCGAAAGAATATCGTCAATATACACGTTCAGGTATGATGAGCCATCGCCTTTGTTAACCGTCACTGTTGTTGCGACGCCCGTAGAATTCAGCGTCCAGTTTTCTCCTGTGGTTGCATTGAACCTGTAATTGTGCGTTCCCGCGCCGAGGGTGTTTGTCTCGCTTGCGGAGCCAACGCTCACATTATCGTTCCTGTACAACAGGTATGAAACATCAGCATCCCCCGTGTTCTTTTCAGTTCCCGAAACGGTTGTTGCTGTTGGATATGTTACAACTTGAGCGCTTGTTATTGAAAGGTTTTGCGTCCCCTTCAATATTTGCAGTGTCCTGCTCAAAGTCACTGCAGACCAGTTCGCTATTGCCGATGAGTTGTAGGTAAAGATGAAAGTGCTGTTCTTCCTGTTGACAAGATAGTTTATGGAAGAGCCTGTCTGCCCTGTTGACGCGGAATTCTCAAAAAGAGCGTATGTTGCGTCCGCATCCCCAGCGTTGCTCTCGCTTGCGCCTACTATGTAAAGTGTAGAAGTTCCGTTGTATGTTCTTGTTATATCAGAAGCCTGCCCGTCCAGAGTGAGTGTTACTGTTCTCGTTCCCTTACTGATATTGATATAGTAAGTTGTTGTGTTTCCCGTATAGTTTGTATTCCCTGAAGTGTTTGCAGTTATTTTTTGCAGCCCCGCCCCAAGAATAATATTTTCCCCGTTTTCAGTGTTTTTCAGAATGTCGTTCCTGTAAAGGTTCAAATCGCCGGACTGCTGGTAAACCAGAACCGCTGTTGCGTTTGTATCAGAAGGATAAGTTGCAGTGATGTTGCTGTTCAGGTATTCCCCTGTCGCATTCCTGAAGAACAGCTTTATCGGGTTTGTATTGTTCTGGCTGACTGTCAGATAGTTGTTCGCTGAAGTCCCTGCAGAATAGTTCTGCGACGCGGAGATTGTGCATGTGAAATTCCATACTCCGGCTCCGAGAGGCTGCAAGGTCTGATTCTGTGGGCTTGCTGTTCCTGTTGCCACTTGCGTTCCGTTCCTGTACAGCGTCAGGGTGGATGCTGATTCTCCTGTCACGCGCTGGCAGCCTGTCCCTACCGGGATTGGAAACATTACAGTTGAAAGCGGAGCAACGATTACGGAAGACGATGCAGGATTTATTGTGTAAGCCCATTCATTTGTTATATTCCAATTATTTTTGCTGTCGTTCGCATAAAACCTGAAATAATGCGTTCCTCCCGGGATGCCGGTAAAGTTATAGTAGCTTATGTTTCCGCTCCTTGATGTTGTGTAATTTGTTCTTGTTCCCGTAAAGTTATGTTCGAAATAAGAAAAGTTGTACCCGTTTGTATCAGCATTGTCATCCCATCTCACTTCAAAGCCGAAGACGGTTGCTGGATTGTATGATTGCGGACTTGAAAGGCTTGTTGCGTTTGCAGACCATCCCAGGGGATTGGGGGGTTCTGTGATATTGACGGAAAAGATTATCCCAGTATTATTGGCCGAATAGTTTTCGCTACCGGAAGTGTTTGTCTTGTATTCATAGTATCCTATTCCAAGAGTCTGCACATCAGGGTTTGAAACGGAAGTATCATCCTTCCAGAGCAGTGCTGCGCCGCTGCCTGAAAATATATTATATCCCTGTATTGTGGTTTGCGTTCCCTGCCCAGCCGTAATGTTCTGGTTCCAGTAAGTTGTCAAACCGTCGCTAAGGCTCATGTTCAACGGATTTGAAGTGTTCTGGTTTATTGTTCCCGATGATGATGCTATGCTCGCGCTTGAGGAATAGTTCTCAAAGGCTGCGCCGGAAGTGTTGAGCTTGCAGTCATATGTTCCCGCACCCAGCGGGAAAGTTCCAGACAATCCTGATGATATCATGTTTTCGCAAACTGTCTGATAGGCAACATCAGCATCCCCGTAATTGCTTTCAGAGGCCGAAGCTGCCAGAGGCGAAGGATATGTTACTGTCGGCGAGGATATTGAGCCGCTTAATGTTTCCTTGTTTATTCTGATATAGTATGTTGTTGAATTTTGCGTGTAGTTTGTATTCCCGCTCGTGTTTGCTGTTACCTTGTAAAGCCCGCCCGCAAGTAACATATTTGTATAGTTGTAATTGTTCTTTAGCAAATCATTATAATACAAATTCAATGTTCCCGATTGCTGGTAAACAATTATTGCCGTAGAGTTTGAATTGTTCCCGTATAATATTGTCATGTTCTGGTTCATGTATTCCCCGGTCTCGTTCCTGAAAAACAATTTTATCGGGTTTGTCCCGTTCTGGCTTATTATCAAGTTTTGCGTTGTTGTCCCGCTTGTGAAGTTCGCACATCCTGTTGTGTTATAAGTATATTTGTAGGCGCCGACGCCGAAGGTGTTGCTCTCCGGGTTTGAAACCGAGGTGTCGTTCCTGTAAAGGTTGTATGAGCAGTCTGTATCCACGCTGTTGGTTTCAGTTCCTTCTACTGTTGAATAGTAAGGATAAGTTTGCGTTCCCGTTCCGCTTATTGAAAGCGAGGGTGTTGCCTTGCTCACAGTCAGCAATGATGAGTTCTGATATATTGTAAAGTTCTGCGTGTCAGTTATGTTTGCCGTGTAGTTGTAAACTCCCGCTGCAAGAATTATTGCCGTGTTGTTAGTTATTGCTGATGAATTCCTGTAAATATTGCAATCTATTGCGGTTATGTTGTCAGAACAGTACTGCGTCACGGAAGTCCCGTATGTTATTGTCTGCGTCTGCGGGCTGATTATTAATTTGATGGGGCCTTTGTTCACCCTGACATAGTATGTTGTCCTGTTTGCAGTATAGTTGGATGCCGTGAAGTCAAGAGTATAGTTGTAAGTTGCGTTCCCGAACACCTGCACATCAGAGCCGGAAATGACAGAACCGTTCCTGTAGAAAGTCAAAGTTCCCTCGCTGTTCAATGTTGCGTCTTTCCATCCTGTTGCATTTACAACCTGTGGATATGTGTAAGTCCTGTCAGCGTTTGCTGTCCCGTTGAAAGCTGTGTAAATGTTCAGGTTCTTTTTGTTAATCTTCAATGTGCTTGTTGCCTGCCAGTTCGTGTAGTTTGCCGTGTCCGTGATGTTTGCCTCATAAACATAGGTTGCGTTTCCCAGAACTATGTTAGTGTCGTTTGATATCTGAGTCCCATTCCTGTAAATATTGCAGTTCAGTAATACAACATCAGTGCAGTACTGATTAACAGAAGTTTCATAAGTTATTGTCTGGGTTGCAGGGCTCACCTGAACGTTCGCATTCTTCTGGTTTATTCTGATATAGTATGTTGTTGAATTGCCAGTATAGTTTGTGTTCCCGCTCGTGTTTGCCGTTACCTTGTAAAGCCCCGCCCCTAGAACAAGATTCGTGTTGTTGTAACTGCTTCTTAAAATATCATCATAGTAAAGGTTCAAGGTTCCGGCTTGCTGGTAAACCATCATTGCCGTGGAGTTTGAATTGTTCTCATAAGTTATAGTCATGTTCTGGTTCAGGTACTGGTTCGTGCTGTTCCTGAACCACAAATTGATTGGGTTTGTTGAGTTCTGGTTTACAGTCAATGTGAGCTTTGTTATTGAGGAAGAGCTTGTATAGTTCTGGAAAGTTCCCGCCGTCGTGTTCAGTTTGTATTGGTAAACATCAACCCCAAGAGTATTTGTTTCAGGGGAGGTTTTTTCAACATCATCCCTGTAAAATTTGTAAACAACATCGGAATCCCCGCTATTCGTTTCAGAATAAGAGCAGCTTGTCTCTGTTGGATAATTTACCGTTGATGACGGGTTGCATGATATTGTCCCCGATATTGATGCGTTCTTTGCAATAGCATAGCCCAGAGTCGGGAAGCTTGAATTCACATAGCCATAGGTGTCGTTTGCGTACCATCTGTACTGGTAAGAGCCAACTCCTATTGATGTGAAATTGATGACATAAATCCCGTCTTGCGCTGTCCCGGAATAAAGCTGGACTGAATAATTTGTCGGTATTCCTGAAGTGTTCAAGTCAGTTTCAAACAATACCTTGTCTGCTCCTGTCACGTCAGTCCATCTTATCTGGAAACCGTAATTATTTCCCGTGTTGTACTGCGTTCCGCTCGGCTTTGAGGAGGCGTTGCTGAAGTATAGCGGCGGGTCTGAATCGGGGGACAGAGCAATCAGATAAAATTCTGTTGAGTTAGAACTATAATTTGCATTGCCTGTATCATTCAAAGTATATTTATAACTTCCCGTGCTTGGCGTAATATTTGTTTTGTTCTCGCTGTTCGCCAGGACATCATTCTTGTAAAGATTGCAGTTGATGGCATTAGAGCAGATTCCTGTTGCATTGAAAGTTTGTCCTCCCAATATTGTCATGTTCTGGTTCAGATAAGAGCCTGTTGCATTTGTGAACCAGAGGTTCATTATGTTGTTTGCGGGAACAACTGTCAGATAATACATTGAGCCAGTGTTGTTCGCGGAATAGTTTGCATTGCCTGATGTGTTGGCAGCATACTTGTATGTTCCCCCTCCCAATATTATTGTCTGCGGGTTTGAAACAGCCAAGTCATTCCTGAACAGCAGGGCTGTTCCCGACTGTGTGTATATCATGTATGATTGTGCCGTAGTCTGCGTTCCATATGTAATGGTTACATTCTGGTTATAGTAGTCTGTCCCGTTGTTGATTCTCAGGTTCATCGGGTTTGTGGTATTCTGGTTTATTGTTAGCGTCTGCGTTGCCGAGCCTGCCGTGAAGTTCGTGCATGCCGTGTTATTGAAAACATAAATGTATGAGCCTGTTCCGAAAATGTTTATTTCCGGATTTGAGACAAGGATAGCGTTCCTGTAAAGGTTGTAGGAACAGTCAGCATCAACAGAGTTGGTATCGCTTCCTGTTACAGTAGATTGGTAAGGATAAGTTTGGGTTCCGGTTCCAGCTATGCTCAAGGCAGAAGAAGCTTTTGCTATCGTATAAGTCAATGTAGGAAAAGTCCCGTTCCAATTGTTGCTTGTGTCGTTGACATACCAGTCATATGTGTATGTTCCCGCTGCCAAATCCGTGAAGTTGATAACATAAACCCCGTCTTGCGTAGTTCCTGAGAAAAGCGGAACAGAATAATTTGTCAAAGTGGGAGAAGTGCTAAAATTTGTCTCGAAAAATACATCATCAACACCAACATTATCAGCCCAATTAATCTGGAAACCGTAGTTGTTTCCTTGTGCATAAGTTGTTCCGCTTGCTTTTGAGGAGACGTTGCTGGAGTATTGTGGCGGAATCGCTTCCGGATTATAGCCAACAATTATTCTCATGTAATCTACATTTAAATCAACATTACCTCCTGCTCCCCACGTCCTTGCTACAAGTCTGAAATTATTTCCAGATACAAATTTGCTTATATCTGATGCTGATGTTATGTTATATGTATGATTGACTTCTGTTGTGGTGCAAGCGCCAGTTGCTGTTAAATTTTGCCAAGCGCTGTTTGTAAAGTTATATGCGCCCATCACACACGCATCTCCTGTTGCACTACCAGCCATTTCAACATTAGCCCATACCCAGTTTATCCCACCGTTCTCAGGCAAAGTGAAATTGACGATGAAAGCGGCATCTAAGGAGGTACTACCTCCATTGTTTAAACAATTCGTTGCATCAGAAGCATTTATTCCGCTATAGCAAGTATCTGTTGGTATACTATCAGAACCGCCTTGAGTCCATGTGGCTTCGGTAAATTCAGGTAATCTTGCAACATTGCTTCCTGGATTTGCAACAAGTGTGGTTTCTGCAGCTTCAGCAGGAACAGAGCTTAATGAAAAGAGAAATATCAGGAGAAAGCCGAATATAAGCAGTGTTCTCATATCTTTTCTATTGAAAAGCCGGAATAAAAGGTTTTCTGGCGATAAAAGCCCATATTCTTGAAAAATAACATGGTTTATGCAGAAAAGAGAAAGACTCTGGCTTCTGCTGAAGCAGATACCTGTTCATTTTTGGCGGGGTTGGCAAATTATAAATACTTCCAAACAAAAAATGAAACAGCAACAGATTGCTAATTAAGGTGATACAAATGCCAAAATGCGTTAATTGCGGCTCTTCAAAGTTCGAATTATGGAGCCTGTCGGGAAAGATGGAAGACGTGGAAAAGGACGGCTCTTCGCTCGTGTGCAAGGACTGCGGAAGGATGCAGCCTGACAGCGTGCTGCGCGAAATTGTAGCCGAGGCAAAAAGGAAGGCCGCCGAGAAGGCGGGTCCGTCTGCTGTGCAACAAAACGCGGAGCAACAGTCAGCAGAGCAGGATGAACAAAGTTCACAACAGCAATAATGGTATTTTTTCTATGTTCTATTTCAAAATGCAGAATAATGAAATTCTAAAACTGAAAGTCCGCGAATCCGTTTACGAGCCGCGAGAGGATTCTTTCCTGATAGCAAAAGTTCTGGAAGAAGAATTGAACGGACAAAAAATAAAATCCGTTTTGGAAATCGGCTGCGGTTCGGGGCTGCTCTCGATAATAGCTGCAAAGCGCGGCTGCGATGTTCTTGCTGCTGACATAAATCCTGCCGCAGTTGAGTGCATGAAACAGAACGCTGAACTGAATAAAATTAAGATAAAAACAGTGCTGTCGAATCTGTTCGAGAATGTAGAAGGCAAGTTCAATCTGGTTATCTTCAATCCTCCATACCTGCCGGAAGAGCAAACCGAGAACAGCAGAACGTGGGCCGGCGGAAGAAATCTGGAAATTATAACAAGATTCATAAAAGAAGTTAAGAATTATCTGGCGGATAATGGGAAAATTCTGATTGTCATAAGTTCATTAAGCAATCCGGAAGCAGTGTTAAATCACTTCTCCGATAACGGCTTCAAGGCAGAAATAATCTCGGAGCAGAAAATCCCTTGGGAAAAGCTGCTTGTGATTTGCGCCAGACGTAAATAACCTTTAAAACCTTTCTTTCTTAATCTAATTCTTATGAAATTCATAAGAACGAACTTCAACGGGGACCCGAACATAGGCTTGTACGGCTTCGCTACGGACAGCTATTGCCTTCTGGGGAATCATCCGAAGCACGCGCAGAAGATGGAGGAAATCCTGAAAGCAAGGATAAAAATCGCGCAGATGGCGGGAACGGAACTTGCCGGGATTTTCGCGGCAGGCAACTCAAGCGGAATTCTCGTTTCAAAGATAGCTGACGCCCGCGAAATAAAGGAAATAAAAAAAACGCTGGGAATAAATGTTCTTGTAATCAAGGCAAAGGCGACCGCAATCGGAAATCTTGTCGTATGCAACGACAAAGGCTGCATAATCTCGGCGAAGCTGAAAAAATACGGGAAGGAGATAGCGGAAATCCTGGACTGCGAAACAGCTGTTGGAAAAGTGGCAGGTTTGCATATTGTAGGCTCCGCCGCGGCTGCGACAAACAAGGGCTGCCTCTGCCACAGGGAGGCAAGCGAAGAGGAATTAAAAGATATAGAAGAAATACTGAAAGTAAAAGCGGATATCGGAAGCATAGGAGGCTCGCCCTTCGTGAAGGCCGGCGTAATCGCGAACGGCAACGGCATTGTCATTTCAGAGGAAGCTTCCGGTCCGGAACTCCAAAGGATAGACGAGATATTCGGCTGATATATAAAAGATGAGAAATATAACAGTTAAATAAATGAAAGCATAATAATAAGAAATTAAAGATGATTTGTATGCCAAGCGAAAAAACAAAATCCCAGAAAGGAAGCGCGCAGAATGCGAAACAAACCGACGGAACCTCAGGTCCTGAACAGAAGAGCAATAAGAAGGGAGACATAGGCTCTGGCATTGTGGGAAAAAGCCCGGAAGAACTCGAGGAGGATTTGCAAAGAAGGTCGCTTCAGTTCCAGATATTGCAGGCGAATATGCAGGTCATCCGCGAAAGGCAGCACGCGCTTTCTTTAAGATTGCAGGAGTTCGAGGAGACAAAACAAACCATAAACGACCTTAAGATTGTCAAAAGCGGAAGCGAGATACTTACGCCGATAGGAAGCGGAAACTTTGTCTCCGGAAAGATTATCGACACAGGAAAGGTTCTTGTGGGTGTTGGCGGCGGAATAGCAATAAAAAAATCCCCGGAGGACGCGCTGAAATTCCTGGACGAGAGGATTGCGGAAGCAGGCACGGCGGTGCAGGAGCTTAGGAACCAATTTATACAGATGGAAAACGAGCTTCGCATGCTGCAATCTGCAAGAATGGTTGAAAAATAAGACTATTTATTTCTTTCAGACGATATTTTCTTATGAAACTCCTTGACAGGCTATACGGGAATATAGAAATTGAGGGTTCCGCGGAAGAGCTGCTTTCCTGCGGAAAAATAAAGAGGCTTGACAATATTTCTCTTTCGGCGGTGCCTGATATATTTCTCGTTCCGCACCATTTCAAGGATATGTCAAGCAGGCTGGAACACTCTATCGGTATGACACATCTTGTTTCAATTCTGTGCGATTTCAGGCGCGAATTCAAGGATTTCAAGAACGCCCTCCTGCTGTCGGCAATCTGCCATGACGCGGGCGCGCCGCCGTTTTCGCACAACGGCGAACACCTACTTGAGGAGCTGACAAAAATGAGGCATGAGCAATATACGAAACATCTTTTGAAGAATTCCGCAGCCGAAGACGTAATAAAAAAATACGGATACACGCTCAGGGAAATAACCGAGATAATAAACGGGAACGGAACAGCAGGGAAGCTAATGAACAATTCAATAGATATAGACAACATGGATAACACGGAAAGATATGGTTTCAGCTCGGGAATAGTTGGAAGAATATCCGACCCGAAGGAACTTATAAAAGCGTTCATGCTTAAGGATAAAAACCTGTATTTGGACAGGCGGTTTTCGGGAGAAATAGAAAAATGGAAAGATTGCAGGAGGAAGGTTTATGATGAAATAGTCTACAACGATACAAACATTTCCGCTGGAGGCATGCTTATCCGCGCGCTCGGGTTTCTTTACGAGGAGAAAGGCAATCAACTTTTGAAAGACGGGTTTCCGGAATTCACGGACAACGAGGCGCTGGAATATATGGAAAAAAATTGCAATAACGCAAAAGCCTTGATAGAAAAGGCAAGAGAAGGAATTCTTTACAAGAAAGTTGCAGGAATAAGCTCAGCCAATCCATCAATTGGGATGGAAAAAATATGCAAAAACTGGAACGGAAGGCTGGAACTTGCCGACTCCGTTTCGGACAGGCTCAATCTTGCGAGAACCGATGTGTGTATTCAGGCATTCAGGCGCAAGCCTGAAAGGGATGTGAACAATTTTTATCCTCCGATAACGGAATCTGCGCAGGAGGAAAAGCTGGAAATGATTTTTGACATAAGGGTTTTTATCAATCCAAAAGCGCGGATTAATGAGGGAAATGTCCAGAAAATAATCAGCGAAATGGCTGACATGCAATAATATAAGTTCTGCATCACAAACCATGGTGATTGATATGTTCGGATTTTTGAAGAAAAAATTGAAGGATGCTGTTGACAAGATATCAGGCATCGCAAAGGAAGACATCGAAGCAGGGCAGATAGAAGAGGCGGAAAGAAAAGTTCTCCTAAAAGAAGAGCTCATGGAAGAAACAAAAGAAAAGGAGGAGAATATCGCGGAATCCGGTTATGAAATTACGCCTGAAGTCAGGGAAATTGTGGAGGAGCCTGCCGAGCGGATAATGGAGACGGAAAGGGAGCTTAAAGCGGAAGAGGCGGGAAAAGAATCGGAAGAATTTTCCGAAGAAACAGAAGCGCTTGAAGAAAAAGCGGAAGAATTGATTGAACGGAAAACAGAACAGCAGGAAAGCAAGCCTGAAGAGGTGACGATAAAAATACAAAAGTCCGCAGCGGAAGAGGTTGTGCTACCGGAGTTCAGGCATGAAGAAAATGCAGAAGAGGAAGAAACCCAAAAGGTAACAGTTGAAAAAATAAAGCCGGAAGATGATGTATTCAAGCCAAAGAAAAGCCTGCTTGAAAAGCTGGGAGTGAGAAAAACAAAAAAAGAGAAGGAAAAAGCAACCAAGTCGGAACCTGAACCAGTCAAGCCTGAGATGGAATTGCCTTCAGGCTTTGAAATCGCAGGCAAAGCTGAAAAGGAGGAGGAAAAAGAAAAGACAACGCTGTTTAAAAAAATAAGGAAGGCAATCTCGGAAAAGACAATAGAGGAATCTGACATAAAAGATATTCTCTGGGATTTGCAAATCGGGCTTATAGAAAATGATGTTGCCGTCGGCGCTGCCGAGAAAATCGCGGCGGACTTGAAGGACGCGCTTGTCGGGAAATCGATACCTAAAAAAGGAATTGAAGAAACCGTAAAGAACAGCATGAAAAAATCTGTGAAGGAGATTCTTGATGCAGGCGAAATAAACATTGAGGAAAAGATAAAAGCCAGAAAGCCTTTCCTCGCGGTTTTCCTCGGTTTCAACGGGGTTGGCAAGACCACAACAATTGCAAGAATCGGCCATATGCTTAAGAAAAAAGGATTCAACTGCATATTCGCCGCCGCGGACACGTGGAGGGCTGGTGCAATCCAACAAATAGAAGAGCATGGCAACAGGCTCGGAATAAAAGTCATAAGGCAGGAATATGGAAGCGATCCAGCTGCGATAATTTTTGACGCAAAAAAATACGCGGAAGCGCACGATGTTGACGTGATATTGGCGGACACAGCCGGCCGCTCGCACACGAACGTGAACCTCGTGGACGAATTGAAGAAAATAGTGCGAGTGAACAAGCCCGACTTGAAAGTTCTGGTGATAGACGCGCTCACAGGAAACGACGTTGTCGAGCAGACAAAATATTTTGACGACGCAGTCGGCGCCGACTGCATGATAATAACAAAGGCTGACGTTTACGAAAAGGGAGGCTCAATACTTTCCGCGGTGCACACGATAAAAAAACCGATTCTGTATCTCGGCATCGGCCAGGACTATGACGATTTGGAAAAATTCGACGTTGAGAAGGTTGTGAATAGTCTGCTTGAGTAAAATTGATATGACAATACAAACATCTTTATAAATGGTAAACGGAAAAATAGAAATTGAACGATACGGTGACCTTATGTTTGACAAAATCTCCTCCCTGATAAGGGAAAAAGACCTCAAGTCGAGCCAGTGCGTTTATCATACGCTGCGGCTGCTTGACAACGGCGGAAAAATCCGCGTGCTTGTGCTGCCTGACAAGATAGCAAGAACTGAATACATCTGCCCGAAGTGTGGACATTACGGCTATACCGAAAGCCCATGGGTCAGGCCGTTCTCAGTGAAGTGCGAAAAATGCGGCGCAACAATTAAAGTGCCGAAGCTGAAGGGAAAAAAAGAGAAATAATCAGTAGCGGCTGAAACAAGTTTAAATCCTTTTCTGTCAATAGATAAAAAATGAGCAACAACAATAACGCCAATTATTTCTTAAAGCTGCTTGAATTAGTTAATCCTAATACTGTAAATGTTAATGGCAGCAATTATATTTGTGTTGGCAGCAGCTATGCATATCACTCTAAACCATCAATTTCCCCGCTGTCTGCAATTCTTAAGGGAAAAATAATGATGGGCACAAGCATTAGCGCAAAATGTAAAAATGGACTTGGCTGCTCGTTTGACGGAGATGATTTATTAACCAAATATCTCAGCAGAGCTGGCGTCGTGCCGGAAATAGTTGAAATAGAAGATAAAATACAGAAAATATTTGATGATAATACGCCAAAAGAAAAAACTATTGACATTGAGGTTGCAAAGAAAATAGCGCCTGATTATAAGAAAGAGCAGGAAAAAATAAGAAATATTGTTTCAAGCCAAACAGGTTTTGAATTTGAAGGCGGCGGAAACCTAAAGATTGATGTCAAATACGACGCTGCAAACATTTATGGCTGGAAAAGAGAAAACTTTGGATTTGCTGCCGTGTCTTTGACGGCGCACCTAAACCCCGAAACAGTTATTCCTGAGAATATAACAGAATCTTCCCTTGCCGAATTTGCTTGCAACAGTCCGCCGGATGATTTCGACATTTCTGTTGAAGGTTTTGGAGACATACAGAAGAATGAAGACAAGTTCAATATTTTCTTAAAAAAGATTTAATTATTTTCATCTTCCGCCTTTCTGCATCTCGTAGAGATGTGCAATTCTTTCAATCGTGTCCGCCTGCTCCGCGGGCTTTTCCATTGTGCGCAGACGTATGAAGCGCGGGAAGCGCAGCGCGTATCCGCTCGAGTAAGAAGGGCTTTTCTGGATTTCCTCGTAAGCAACTTCTATCACTATCCGCGGTTTAAACCATACATGGTTGTTTTCTTCTTTCTCGATAAGCGGTTTCAGCATTTTTGTGAACTCTTTCAGCGTCACGTCGGTTTCCTCGGTTTTCTTTTCCTTGACTCCTGTGCCGAGCATTCCGCATTCCAAAAATTTCCCTTCCTCGTTGCGGCACCCCAAGACAAAGGAGCCGAACCAGCCCGTGCGCTTTCCTGTTCCGTAATCCGCGCCTATAATCACCAAGTCAAGATTTTCCATTGTAGGCTTTACCTTCAGCCATCCGCCAGCGACCCTCCGTCCGGCCTGATAAAACGCGTCAAGATTTTTCACAATCACTCCTTCGTTTCCCTCGGCAAGCGCCTTTTTGTAAAATTTATCGGCTTCTGCAAAATTCTTCGTAACAAGCTGCTCGCTCATCTGAAATTTTCCAGAAACGGGGTTTATTATTTTTTCAAGAATCTTTCTCCGCTCCATCAGCGGCTTCAGGAGAAGCATCTCGCCATCAAGATAAGTCGCATCAAAAAGATTTATCTTCACGGGAATCTTTTTCACCATTTCCTCAATATCGTATTTTCTCTGTATTCTCTGCGAGAGGTGCTGGAACGGCAGCGGCTTTCCCCTATCCATTCCTATTGTTTCGCCTTCTATCACGCATTCCTTTGCAAGGATTCCTTTTTTGCAAAGCTCGACAATATCGGGAAACTGCCTTGTAACATCCTCGAGGTTTCTTGTGAAAATCCAAATCTTCCCGTCCTTCTTCTGGATTATGGTCCGCATCCCGTCATACTTGTATTCAAGCGACGGGTTCTCGAAGCTTTCAAGCGCTTCCTTCAGCGTAGGCGATTTTTCCGCGAGCTGCACCATCATGGGCATTCCGAGAACGATTTTAACTTTCTTCAGCCCGCTTTCGCCCTTTGTTTTCGCGATGGTTGCAATTTCGCCGTAATCCGGATTCAGGAACCAGGCGTTCTCCACGGTTTCCGCGTCAACGGAAAAAGCCTGTGCTATCGCATCCCTTATCAATCCTTCCGCCACGCCAACCCTGAGCTCGCCGAGTATTGTGCGCGTTATGTATTTTGCCTCGCCTGGTTTTGCCGATACAAACAGTTCTGCAATCAGGTTCATCTTCTGTTCCTGGCTTCCCTTTCCCGAGACTGTTGCTATTTTCTGTATGTTGGAAAAAATCTTTTCTATTGTGAGCTCTTTTGAGGCAAAAGTTTTCTGCTTTTTTTCCTTGCATATGCTTTCAACGGAAAGCCCCAAATCCCCTGTCTGCTTGAATTTTTTTAGCACGGATTCCTCCGGAGCCCCGTACGCCTTTGCTATCGCTCTTATCATCAGCTGGTTTGCAACGCCAATTTCCTGCGCACTCCACGCGGGGAACACGGAGCCGTTCAGCAAGAGGACAACCTGTTCCAGCTCTTCCGCTTTCGTTTCTTTCAAGAGCTCCGCGACTATCCTTGTCTTCTCCAGCTTTCCGGATGTCTTTTCCAGCTTCTCGTAAGTCTCCGCAAGAACCGAATATTGCATAAAATCCCTTTAACAAGCGATTGATTTTGCTGCCTGAGCGCAGTATAATATAAGAATAGATGAATTGGCAAACAAATAAATCTAATTGAGAAGGCAATCTTTTAAGTTCCTTTATTGTTTAATTCCATTTTGTACAATATCAGTTTTTCCATGACGTTTAAACGCTCTTTAAAATATTTTATTCTGGCGGCTCCTTTAATACTTTTATTATTACTATTGTTAATTTGCTCAAAAAATTCTATCGGTATATTCTTATCTTTATAATAGGCTTTCAAACTGGATATACTACAAATATTCCTAACTGTAGCTTCTGACACTAACGCATATTCAGCGGCTTCCCGGGTATCCATAAGGTTCCAATATGCTTCAAGTATCTGTTTCAACTTTATATCTGATATCCTGCGGCTTTCATATATTTTTAAGTTTTTTGCCATTCAAATTACCATTATCTGTTGTCATTAAAAAGTATTTAAACATATTTCTTGATTGAAAGCATTAATACCTGTTTTTCCAAATAAATAATATGACTGTGAAAAATATCGCAAGAATCGGAAAAGATATAAAAAGAAAGATTATGAAAACAATGGCATCCGAAAAGCCTGCGGATTCCGAAAAAATCCGGGAATTATATTCGAATATTATTTTCTCAATGATAAAAAGCAGGCGCTCAACAAGAAAATATCTGGAGTATGATGTTCCCGACGAACTCTTGGAGCGGATACTGGATGCGGCGGGATATGCGCCTTCAGCGGGCAATTTCCAGCCTTACGAATTCATAGTTGTAAAGAATGCGGAAACACGAAAATATATTGCAGAATCCTGCAAACAGCCCTGGATGGCGGAAGCCCCGGTGCATATTGTTGCATGCACGAACATGAAGATATCCTCAATATATGAGGAACGTGGGATGAAGCTGTACGGGATACAGGATACTGCGATGGCTGTCGGGAATTTAATGCTTGTTGCAGAGGCTCTTGGTTTGCGAACATGCTGGGTAGGCGCTTTCGGCGAGGCGCAGGTTTCCATTTTGCTGCAATGTCCCGAGTACGTGCGGCCCGCGGCGATAATCACGCTCGGCTATTCTGACGAGAAAATAAAGGAGCCGCCAAAGCACGGAGTCGAGAAATTCGCGCACCGCGAAATATTCGAGGCGAAATGGAAGAAATAAGAATTATTGAAATACATCCAATACTTCTTTAGCATCTTCCATAAGCTTTTTTCCTTTTTCCGTTGTCTTGTATCTTTCCCCAGATTTTTCCATTAAACCATTTTCTATTAAAACAGGAATGTGTCGATTTAATATTGCAGAGTTTATATTTGTCGCATAGACTATTTGTGTTTTGTTATAATAATCTCCTGCAAATTTCAGTATTTCTAAACTAATATCTTTCTTATCTCTTCTCATGTTTAAATCCCTCTTTATCGGCTG
>JAVHRC010000099.1:0-7996 GCA_036171435.1 Candidatus Aenigmatarchaeota archaeon | reverse complement strand
GCGCCGACTCCTATTGCGATTGCAGCCAAGGCAAGAAGAATCAGCGAATCTCGCAGCACAAGCCTGAATTCCGGACACAGAAAGTTGTGATTCTTCCTTATCAATCCAGCGGAAAGAATTCCACCTGCAATCCCAGCAAGAAAATATCCAACCAGCTCAATCGGCGCGTGAGGGAATATCCCGATTGAGGACGATGCGAACTGGGCGAACATTCCATCTTTCAGGAATCCTGCAAGGTAAACGCCAAGCACCGAGGCGTTCCATCCGAGTATCCACAGTGCCCCCGTTGAAAGGAAAAACGAGAGCGCAAACGAGAAAAGAATTATTTTCATGTTGCTCGAAAATATTATCGCAAAAACGTCCTGCGAGAGCATGCTGCCCGATATGGATTTGGAAAACAGTATTGCGCCCAGCTGCGGCTTGAAGAGCGCCTGCGCAATATTTTCAGGCAGGAACAATGACGCGAAAAATACAACCGCGAAAGCCCCGATAAAAAAGAGCGAAAGGAGCCATATGGTTTCCCCATGCCTCTGGAAAAAACTTTCCTTTATCTTTCCTTCAGCCTCTTCCTCTTCTGCCTCTTCATCGTCGCCGAGAATCCTGTAAAACACCGGTGCCATTCCCACGGTTATCAGCAAAGGAAAAACAACGCCGGCATATTCCGGAAAAATAAAGTACGCGAGAGCAATTGATGCGAGCGAGACTGCTATCGATAGGATAAGCATGTCAATCGGCTTGCTCTCAATCTTTCTTGCGCTGAAAAGGGATTCAAGTACCATAATTAGAACCTACGGTTCCAATATGCACAAAAAGCGAAGCTTTTTGGCTACGCCGAAATCTCTGATTTCGTGCGCCTCCCTTCAAGAAAGATTGAATATCAGAACCATATTAAATAGGACTTTTCTAATTTATAAATCAGCAAATGCATATTAGTTATAAATATCAAGCAATCGTGAGAATTATGTCCCTTGAAAGATTTATGAAAGTTTATTCTAATATTCCCATAAATTTAAGAAAGGAAATAATACTTGTCATAGACGACCAGCCTATAACATGGAATGTTTCATATCTTGAAATAAAAAACGATACGCCTCTCGGTAAAAAAATACTGCAGAAACTTATCGAATTGGAAATAATATAAGGTGTTAAAATGGTAACAGAAGAAGAGATTAAAAAACTGGTGATTGCAAGGCTTTCTTCCATGCCTGAAAACATGAAAATATCAATAGGCGCTTATGGCAGCTTCGACAAATATATGCTTATTGACAGGGTGAAAAAAGGGGACGCAGTAGGCAAGAAAATAATACAGATACAAATGTTCTACCTCAGGTCTATGAAGAAAGGAATCGAAATCGCATAGAATCAATCTGGATGATTTTTATGGGCAGAATGTTAATAACAAGGCCTAACCACGACGATACCACAAATTATCTTTCAAAATGGAGCGAATCTTTAATAACTGTTGCTGAAAAGAATGACATCAGTCCTTCAGATTTCAGAGGAACCAAAGCAGTCAGAAGCGAGGTTGAGAAGTTTCTGAAAAAACAGAATCCATCATTAATAGTGTTTAACGGCCATGGAAGCGATGATTCCATTTGCGGCCATAAGAATGAGGTATTGATAAAAAGCGGCGAAAATGAGCATTTGTTGAAATCAAAAATTATTTATTCTGTTTCCTGCAGCTCCGCAAAAGAGCTGGGAATAAAGTCTGTTGATGCGGGAGCAAAATGTTTTATCGGCTACGATGATGTTTTCATATTTGCATTTGACAAGAACTGTTCTGCAGGGAGGGAGCTTGAAGATGCGCGCGCAGAGCCTTTTTTTGATTCTTCAAACCAGGTGGTTCTGACGCTGTTAAGCGGGAAAACATCAGGAGAAGCTTATGAGAAATCGCAGTCTTCCTTCCTCAAATGGATAGAACGTTTCTCAAGCAGCGCAGCACCGCCCGGAAGCGAGCATATAGTTTCTTGGCTCATATGGGACATGTTCTGCCAAAAAATAGAGGGTAAGAAAGATATTGGTTTATAATAATTCTGTATTGAACTGTTCAATCTATTCCTAAACTATATATTCAATCTTACAGAAAACATATTCATGTTCGGAAACCTTTTTTGATTTCCGACAACGGTCTGGTGACCTTATGTTCGGAAGCAAGAAAAAGAAGATTGAAGAACTGGCGGAGGAGGCGAGGAAAAGGCAGATAAAAAGAGTCATAGAAGAGGCATCCCCGCACGTGCAGATTGGCGACTGGAAGGGATTGCAGCTCTATAATTCCGACTACAGGCAGTTCCTGAAGGAAATAAAGCAGCAGCCGAAAGGGATGTATGAAAAAGGATGCCAGATAGCGGAAAAGCTGCTCAGGATAAAGCCGGACAAAAGCACGGGCGACAGGATAGAGGAAAAGCTGAAAACAGCCTATATCAATGCGTCGCCGTCTGGAGTGCTTTCGCTTACAATGCTCCTGCTTTTGATACTGCCGCTTTCAATACTTGTCCTGATGCTTCTCGGTTCTTTGGACTTGTTGTTTTCAACTATTCTTTTGCTGTTCTCGCTCGTGCTTGTCTATCTCGTATACAATTATCCGGAATCGCACGCAAGGTCCGTGCAGGTGAAGATGAGCTCCGACATAGTCCTGGCCATACTTTACATGGTTATTTACATGCGAAACAATCCGAGCTTGGAAGGCGCGGTGAAATTCGCGGCTGATAATTTGTCAGGCCCGTTAAGCTGGGACCTGAAAAAACTGATGTGGGATGTCGAGGTTGGCGTCCATGAAACCGTTGACGTGGCGCTTCTTTTTTATCTTGCGAAATGGAAGGACAAGAACCACGAGTTCGCCGAAGCCTTGCACATGCTCAGAAATTCAACGAGCGAAACCGATTTGAGAAGGGATGCGATGTACGACGAGGCGATTTCAATCATTCTCAACGGCACGCGCGAGAGAATGAAGCACTACGCGCAGAATTTAAGGATGCCTGTCATGCTTATCCATGCAATGGGAATAATGCTTCCGATTATCGGGCTTGTCATGTTCCCCATAATCGTCCTTTTCATGCAGGAATCCGTGAAGCCGATATTCATCTTCCTTGGATACGACATATTCCTGCCCGCGTTTATTTTGTGGTACATGAATTACATTCTTCAGACAAAACCTCCGACGTTCTCGCAGCCCGACACGGCGCAGGCAAAGGGGCTGCCGCCAATGGGAAAATTCAGGATAGGCACGATGCTTGTTCCCATTCTGCCGATTGCAATGTTGGCTGCACTTCCATTCCTGCTGATAGGCATATCAGGCTTTGCAGCTTCTGATGTAAACCAGTCTGTTGGCGCTTCGATATTGATAATCATAGGAATAGCCGCTGGAATATCCGTTTACGGCTTTCTGGACAGCTGGCAAAAGATGAAGATAAGAAACGACATTGAAAAGATAGAGGACGAGTTCGCGGAGGCGCTTTTCCAGCTTGGAAACAAGGCTGCAGGGGGAACGCCGATAGAGGTTGCCGCGGACAGGGCGAGCGAGAATCTGAAAAACATGAAGATTGCGGAATTTTTCTGGAACATAAGCGCGAACATGAAAAAGCTCGGCTTCAGCTTCGAGCAGGCTTTGTTTGACAAGGAATACGGCGCGATATGGGCGTATCCTTCGCGGCTGATAAGGTCTGTGATGCAGGCTATTGTGCAGTCCTCGGAAAAGGGAGTGCGCGTGGCTGCGATGTCAATGCTCACCGTGTCAAGATATTTGAAAGGCATGCACGAGGTGAAAGAGGAGATAAACGAAATACTTGGTGAGACAGTTTCCAGCATGAAGTTCCTTGCGCTTTTCCTTGCGCCCATAGTTTCCGGAGTCGTTGTCACGATGGCAGTGATTATAATGAGAATACTTTCTTCGCTGTGCGGGCAGATAGGAAACCTTGCCTCCGGAACCGACGTGACAGGATTTTCAAGCTTTGTGTTCTGCGCGGGATGGGGACAGGGAACTGCCACGCCGCCGATAAGCGCGGGCGCGTTCCAGCTTGTTGTCGGGCTGTACATGCTTGAAACAATAATATTGCTTTCGTTTTTCATAAACAGGATTGAATACGGCGACGATGCAATCGGCTTGCGCAACATCATGGCTACCACGGTGCTTCTCGCAACCATAATGTACGTGGCAAGCTGGTTTGTGACGCAGTCGATGTTCGGCGGGCCCATCGAACAGCTGCTTCTGACAAGCGTTCCAAGAACATAGTAATTATGGAATGAATAAGAAAAATAAAACGGCTATTAGGTGCAGCATAAGAGAGCGCGAAAAAAACACAATACAAAATCAGACCTTAATGCGGAATTGATGAAACTTATTTTTACGCAAGATGTTTCCAAATATTATCCTCCCACAACGTACGGCGTTACAGGCTTGAACTTTACCGCGAAATACAGATTCTCAAAGTTTGTCGTGCCTTTTTCCACTATCTTGCTGCCGGTTGTGTCTATAATCCTGAAGCTGATGTCTGGGGTGAACGTAATCTTGAAGTAGCCGCCGAAATAGCAGGAATATGAAGTGCTAGTATCCTCATAATCATAATGCATGTATCTCCTGTAGTCCTGCCTTGTTTCTGAGAATATTCCATCGCCCCATGATTGCGTTTTTGACAATGTTGAATGCTCGTTGCCGCAGGCTGATGCTCCGCTCCACCAATAATCCCCGGAAATGCTCGTGCTTCCTGAATTTTGGTTGCCCGAATATGAGCAGCTGTAATCAGACCTCCAGTAGCAAAAAGTATTCTCATCGTCATTGTCGTTATGCCAGACGCAGTTCCGGTTGCCCGTGCTTGATTGCCCTGACGGCGGAGACCTCCATTCCCTGCAGCTGTCGCAGGCTGTCTTGCCTCCAAACGCGGGAGTTTTCTTGACAGTCTCGAAATTCTGCATATTCGTGCTTGCCGCAGGCGCGATTGCTATGCCGCCATAAGTTGTGCTTACCTGATTTTGAAGCGCGACTAATATGGAACTTATCTTGCCGTCTATTCCGGAGTTCTGCCATGCGTTGCTTTTCGCATCTTCAGCGGTGCAGGTTTGCTGTGAAGAGCCTGATTTCGAAACCTCGCCTTTTATGTCCGTGATGCTCGCCAGTCCGTCGGTATTCCCGATGCCGCATATCAGGGATTTCTCAAGCATGCTGTTGATTTGAACATACAATTTCTCGTTTTCCACTTTTCCAGCATTGATTCCTGCATCAGTGCTGTTTGCAATGCCGTAGCAGTTTGTCTTGTAGCTGTTCCATTTGCTTTTTCCTCCGCCGTCCAAATCGTCAACGTCAAAGTTTATGTCAAGAATTTTGCATCCATTAAGGTTTGCGCCGCTCAATTTTGTTTTCGCGCTTATTGTTTCACCCGTATCGCTGGAATCACCATCGCCATTGCAGTCAAATTTCCCGGAATTCACATAAACCTTGTTCCAGTCGCGCACGTATGAGCCGTTGCCGTAAAGCTTCTGCCCGATTCTCGCGAGCAGCAAATATCGAGTCTGCTTTTCTGTCTCCAAATCATTTTTTGAGGAGGCGTTCACGAAAAAGCTGTCAGTCTTTTTGTAAACCTGTTGCGGCTCTATCTGGATTTTTACATGGCTCTCGTCCATCTCCAGCCCGGTTACTTTCGGCGGCGCAAAACTGATTTTTCCGCCGTTCCCGATTTCCGCAGGAAATCCGGTTATCTTTCCGCGAAGCGTTTCCTCGAACTTGTTTCGCAAGTCCTGGTAAGTCGGGCTGTTCGCGCTCCAAGAGTAGCAGCCAACGCCTCCGCATTGCTCCCCCAATTCTTTCGCTGTTATCTCCGTGACAATCTGCGCAAACTCGTTTATGTTTTTTTCCGCGAGGTAAAAGTAGTTTATGGAAGACAATCCGAAGAATACCCTGTCGGATAATTTTTTCTCGTTATCAGAGTAGAATTTGAAGAGGACTGCCACGATAAGCATTGATACAAGCAGACCTATCACAGCGGCAGCTACAACTACGCCTTGAATCAGTCCCTTCGGGGGGCTTCGTCCCCAACGTGCACGGAAACTTCGTTTCCGGCTACGCCGAAAAGCTCCGCTTTTCGTGCGGTTCCCCCTTTCTTTTTTATTTCGTGACATACAAAAAACACCATTATTCCGCGACATATAACACCAGCCAATAATTTTCAGGCTTTATCGGAATCGAGTCCCTTGCCCCGTAAGGCGCCCTGTTGAAATCCTCATCCTTCCCGACTTTTGCTATCGTGATTATTCTTTTTTCTGAAGATTGCGAATCGTCATATAAAAACAGCCAGTATTTCTTCCCCGAATAAACAAAATCAAGATAATTTTTGGCAACGGAGGAAACATCAACGATGCGGAGGATATTATTATCATAAAATTTCGGATTAAGATTGTCCTCGTAAACGGCATAGACAATAGCCTTGTTGAAGGTTATCCCGTTGCTGTCTTTCATCTCAAGCAGCGAAAGCAGCGCGTCCTGCGTGGACACGGGCTGGTATATCAAATCGATTATAAGATTTCTTGTGATTTTTGCGCCGAGCGTCATGCCCGCCGCTATTGTGACGCCGAACGCCACGACTATCACCAGCAAAAACACGGTCTGAAAAAGCGCAAGTACAAACCCTTTTTTCATTGTATCAACCTGTAAAAATTACGGCTTGCATATTCCCGTTTCCCATTTGCAGCCTTCCTTTTCGCAGCTTGTCTGGTCAAGGCAATTGTAGCAGCTGAACGATTCGTAGATATTGTTGCAGGCATATTTGACGCCGAACCTGTTATAATCTATGACATATACTTTTGCGGGAACTATCTTTCCCGACGAGTCGTTCATTGCCGCGGGAAACTCAAAAAGTGTCCACTGGGGTGAACGCAAGCTTTTTAGCTTGTCAGTGCCGTAAAACCATTCCCTGTCCGCGGTTTTTATATCTGCCAAAAACGTTGTGGATGTTTTCAGGCATGAGATGCCGTCCTTGTCTTCGGGATGAGCCGAGGAATAAGCCAGCTCGCTGTCCAGCATCGTCTCGTTGAACAGCCCTTTTTTCTCGGTCAGGCATTGCGCGGCGAGAACGTTTTCTCCGAAATCAATTGCAAGCCTTTTGTCTGAATTCTCATTAACCTGCACCTTGAATTGCGATATTGCCAGGATTCCCCCTATCAAAAAAATGGTGAACAGCATCGTGGCTATGAGCTTCAGCATGAATTCCGTCAATTCTGTCTGGCCTTTCATAAAAATCACTCATGCATTTTATGCGCATCGCACAGCGATTGATGCTATGTTTGTCTGTGAGTCAATGCTGTAAGGTGTTGTCTTGATGCTGTTGATTGTTTTTGTCTCGCCTATTTTTACTTCAATCGTCGGGTTTTCCCCCTCCTTTATGGTTTGTCCGTTCTCTTTTACCTGAACGTGTATTGAATCCGTTCCCGCATACATATAATCAACGGAATATGTTTTCAAACCGCATTCGCCGTAAAATATCCTGTCGCCTAACTTGTACAAACTGCCTGTTGCCAGCGATTCCCTGTTCAAAAGGAATTGCACGGAACTTGAATCCTTTTTTAATCTTATCGTGTTTTTATTCTTGTCTGAGAATGTGCAAAAAATATCAATGCAGTCTCCGCTTAATATGACTGCATTCGAAAGGAAGTATTGGAGCGGAGTCCTCTGGACAAAATTTATCATTATTGTATTGGGCTGTGTCTGCTCCCCCGTCAAGGGGTTGGATGAAGGCGTGCCCATTGTGCCGACTTTTAAAAAGACAAACTGCGGGCTCTTCAAGATTTCCATCATATGGTTCACTGCGGGAAAATCCGATTCCGCGGAAAAGTATGCCGGCGCAAAATTGCTCATTGAAACGTATCCCGATACATATTCCTGTATTATTCGCGACGATGCCCCGGAAAACTCGTTTAGAAAGAACAATCCCGCTTCCGCGATGAACCAGAAGAACACAAGTATCAGGACAAGGTCGCCGACCATCAAAACCATGTCGTATATTTCCGTCAT
>JAVHRC010000098.1:0-1807 GCA_036171435.1 Candidatus Aenigmatarchaeota archaeon | reverse complement strand
CCCCGTATGATTTGAGTAAAGCGCGCATTGTGTTCCGCGCCAAATAGTTCAGTTTTTAAACGCATTTTTATTTGTGTTTTCTGCCGATAATCCATCCGAACAAAATCAAGACTATATTCGTGGGAAACATGTAAAGTATAACAGCCAGCAAAGTTTCATGATTGAAGAAAGCCGAGGCGAGAACAATGGCGAGCGTGGAATTCATGTAAGCGGTTGCCAAAGACAATGTTATTTTATTGCTCCTGTCTGTTTTTGGGATTGAGAAGTAGCCGATTGCATGCAGCGCGGCAGCAAAAATGAAAAGAAATGCCATTACAAACCAGAGGGAATTTATGTCTATGGGCGTTCCCGCGACCTTTGCTATGGAAGCTGCTATTATTGCTGTTATGATAAGAATGGAAACGCCTCCGAAGTATTTCTTGCTTTTTTCAATCTGAGCGAGCGCAAACTTTCTTGCAAATATCGAGACAGCAAGAGGCATGAAAATTATTTCCGCAAGCAGGAGGAACATGTCAAATAGGTTTATCTGGATTGCCAAACCCGTCAAAAGATAAGTCATTGCAGGTATTGTGAAAGGCGCAATCATGGATGTTACCATTGTAAGTGCAAGCGCAAGCGACGCATTGCCTTTCATTATGCCCGCATAAGCCGCTATGGACATTCCCGCAGGCATTGATGCAAGTATAAGCACCGCGAGCGCATATTGTGCCGGCAGGAAAATGCTGCTGAAATAGAAGAAAAATATGGGAATAAGAATTAATTTCAGCGCGGAAAAGTATGCTACAATTTTGACATCCTTCAGGCTTGTGAAAATTTCTTTCACATCTATCTTAAGCATTGTAAGGAAAAGCACAACAAGAATCATTTGCAGAATATACGGGCTGAGAAAACCGATTGCCTGCGGAACAAACCAGCCGAACAACATCCCTAACGCGAAAAACAGCCAGTAGTATTTTTCAATGAGTTGGAAAAACATAAAGATAGATATTTTTACAGTTTAATAAACGCGTAAGCGACAACATGACCGCCTGTCGCGCCTTCTATTACAACGGGTTTTGTCTGCAAGTCGAAACTATTTCTTGAACTTGATGGTATTTCATAAAGATGGACTAATGATTCTACAATAAATTTATGCTTCAAAGTCTGGTGTGAGACATGGCTTCCAACAGGGTCCACTGTCAGGGAATCTATGCCTACCACTTTTATATTATCAAAAGAATTTAGAAGTTCTGCCGCGCTCTTGTTTAAGTAAGGAAGATTTGCGGGCACATGAGGCTTGTTTGCCTCCAGCCATTTGTCATAACCTGTTCTAATCAAGACGGCGCCCCTATCGGAAAGAATCTTAGAGTAAGGCTTGAGATGTTTTTCTTCCACCTCAACCAGATATTGTATTTCACCAATCTTTTTTGCTTCCGGCACGCCAGACAAATCTATCATGCATGCGGAATTGAAAACATACTCCGGCTTGTTAAAAAACTCCAATCCGTTATTCTGCATATCAGAATTCTGGTGGCTTTTTGCATCACCATGCGGATGAAAATTATGGTCGCCGATTTCATGGATAAAATGCTGCCATCCTGTTTTCTTGATATCGCTAAAGACTTTTCTTTGCGGCTTCGGGTCTCCCGGATAGACTTCAGTATCTAATCTTAACGGTTCAGTAAGGTCTATTGCCAAGAATTTGATATTGTCTAAGAATATTTCTCTTTTATTTGCAACCATAACCGTATATCGGAAGAAAAGCTATTTAACCTTATCTCCTGTTTTTCTCCCATCTTGCGCCTTTTTTTATCCTGCCGAGCGCGAT
>JAVHRC010000097.1:0-1840 GCA_036171435.1 Candidatus Aenigmatarchaeota archaeon | reverse complement strand
AAGGTGAAACGAAATGTCCCAAAATACAAAGATAACCTTGGCGATAGCGGGAGTGTCGGTGCTTATGGTAGCAACAACCCTTCTCACGCTCATGCAGGCAAACTAAGGCAGGATAAAATCGCGCGCTTAAGCGGCGTTTGGAAAGCCTTTATTATTTTTTCCGCGTTCGTAATTCTTGACTATTTTCTCACGATTTATGCGATAAGGCAGCACTTCAGCGAGTTCAACCCGCTGACAGTTTCCATCTACGAAAACTTCCAAAACCCGGAAATGATTTTTCTTTTCTTCAAAATTGCTGTGATAGCGCTGAACGGACTGCTGGTTTATCTAATGCTTTGGCTGAAAAAATCAAAAAACATATTCGGAAAAATTGCATTGGTATATGCAGCGCTCGCTGCGATTTTCGCCTTTGCCGTGGTGGTTTACGATGTCGGGATAATAACCGGAGCGTTTGCGCTGCCCGAATTCGCAAACAGTTTTATTTTCGGGTTCTTTAAGTTCTTTGGGATGGTTTGATGAAACAGAAAATAAAAATCGTTTTGGCTGCTTTTGTCCTTTTTGAAGTTCTTGACGCAGCGCTGACTTTTTTCGGAATATCGCAACACGGGCTGCTTTTTGAGAAAAACCTTTTTGTAAGAAACTTTATTTCAGGTTTCGGTTTTTTTCCGATTGCGGCGATAAAGGTTTTTGCAAGCGCGGCTTTTGCGCTTATGATAAATTATCTTTACGGCAGGTTTGAAATATACGGAAAAGCGCTGTTTTATCTGTCTGTTTTGCTAATGCTGGTAGCGTTTTACGGCGCCGGCTCAAGCGTCTATATTTTGTTTTTCTATCCGTGATAGCTAGTGTCTGTTTCCGGCTTCTTGTAGGTTTTCCAGCCTTCCGAGAGCTTTCCGCAGAATTTCGCTATTCCGGGCTTCATCCTGTCCCATGAATTCTTCGCAGAGACAATCCAGTCCGCGTACTGTTTTTCGTTGTAATCTATGGAGATTTTGTTGCATGCCCAGAGAATTGACTTGATTGTTTTGTAGACCTCAAACAGGCTGTCCCTTTCCTGGGGCGTCAGCATTTTTCTCTCATAAAAGCTTTCAAGGTTTTCTCCAACTGACAACAATGACTCCATATCCTCGCAAACGCCTTCAAACTTCTCAAACATGTTGCGCTTTATCTGCACAAGCATTGGCCCTTCCTCAGGCTTAAAGAAAAAGTTCTTCTCAACCCACTCCCAGCTCGGAAGTTTCCTGTATTTTTTCCTCAGCTTCGCGTATTCTTTCGGCTCCATAAATAAAATATCAAAAGGCAAACTAATAAGCTTTTGCGAATCAACTCTTTTCATGTTCACGGATAAAATTTACGATAAATGGATGTCTGAAACGCAGAAGGAGAAATTGGAAAAGATATTGGAAGAAGTCGGAATGAATGAGCTTAAAGGCAAAAATATTCTTGATGTCGGCAGCGGCCCGGGATTTTTGGTCAGGATTTTGCGGAAAAGCCTTAAAAGCGGTTCTGTTGTTTCTTCCGATATTGATATTGTTAATCTGAAAAATTCAGGGGGATTGAAAGTCCTCGCTTCCGGAAATTTTCTGCCTTTCGGAAAAGTTTTTGACGCGGTTTTCTGCATTGACACGATTCATCTTCTTGATAAAAAGAGAATCGGAACGGAGTTCGCAAAGGTTTTGAAAAATAACGGGATTCTGATTGTTTCCGCATTTTGCAACAGATACAATTCCGATGGGAAGATGAAGGAGCTGGAGGAAGCGCTGGGCGGATTTGAAATAAAAAAGCGGTTTTTTGCGAAAACGGAAAACGAATGGGACGCGGTTATTGTTGCAAGGCTTAA
>JAVHRC010000096.1:4520-32618 GCA_036171435.1 Candidatus Aenigmatarchaeota archaeon | reverse complement strand
TGGAAGACGCGAGGAAAACGCTGTCTTGTTTTAGGAATCATTTGAACGATGAAGGGACTGTCCTGATTGATTTGCACAATCCTTCGGGAAGCGGGAGAAAGGTTGATAAGGCTGATGGAATAGAGAGAGAATTGGAATGGTACTTTGACAAGGAGACAGGAATTGAAAAAAGCAAAGTGACATTCAGGATTGGAGACGAAACTATCGAAGACAGCCATGTGTTCAGGATTTATTCCATTGAGGAAATGAGGCAACTGCTTAATCAGACAGGATTTGCAAATGTAATCGCTTACGAGGGATACGGTTTCAAGAAAGCAAAACCAAATTCAAAGAATCTGGAGATTGTGGGAAATCTGGATAGAAATTAGATTTCAGCTTTTCCTTGCGCTCACAACATTTTTCTCTTTGTCAATCTCAAATTTCACCGGCAAAAATTTTTCTATCACGGCGCAGTTCATGATTATGTGGTGCGTTATTGCGCTTGTCATGAAAGAGCCGCTGCAAAAAGCCATGTAAGGCAGGAGCATATCCGCAGAGTGCCTGTCTATCGCGCCATCAATCTCGGATAAAAAGTTTTTCACAGCTTCAATGCCAACCGCTTCAGCCCTCTTTCCAATCTCGCCGATTGCGTCGCCTCCCAAAAACGAATGCTCGTACTTGCCGACAACAAGAACGCCTGTTCCAGCTGAAATGGATGGAACATATCTTATATCAACAATTATCGGAACAGAAAACTTTTTTCTAAGCTCCTCTTCCGCAGCCTGCGCCTGCCTTTCCGCAACATTCGCCTTTTGCAAACTTTGCGATGCTATTGAAAAAATATTCAATTCAAGAAGTTTTCCCTTGTCTGTTTTTTCTATCTTTTCGGGTTTGAATGGTTTTACAGTTACTTCAACGTCAGCTCCGCCCTTCGGATAGAATCCGTCTTTTTTTATGTTTATTGTCAGCGAACCTTCGCACCCCATCAGCGGAAACAAGACTTTTTCAAGATACAAAACCGGCGGAGCCCATTTTCCCCAAGTTCCGCCGCCGATAAATTTTATCTTTACAGGCTTTTCAAAACGGATTGCAGCTATCAGCAAAGCCTGCATGACAAGCCCTATCGAGCCTGCGGAAGAAATCTTTACTTCCAAATCTTTTTCCCTGAATTCTTTCGGAAAAAAATCAAGCTCGCGCGAACCTTTTTCCAAGCCTTTTATTTCGGCGTTGCATAATTCTCCCAGAGCCTTTATCCCTTCTATATGCTGTATCTTCAATCCCGGCTCTGGCCGCGCCCCGCGTATATTAATAATCTTTATCGCCTTTCCCGTTATCGCGGAAAGCGCACAAGCCGTGCGCACGAACTGGCCTCCGGCATCAGAACCGTCAAGCATTAGCATAATTCTATATTAAAAAGAAAGTTTTTAAGCAAACAAACTTTTATATTCCGCTCCTGATATATTTGCTATGACAAAAGCCATTTCCGCAGTCATCGCCACAATAATGCTTCTGATGATTACCGTTTCTTCAGTTGGCGTGTTCTATGTATTTTCTTCGAGTCTTGCAAGTTCGACAACTTCTACGGGAGGGCAGCAAATATCTGCCGAGACATCTGCAATGACAGGATTTATGAGAATTGATAATATGAACGGTCTCGCGGTTGATGTAAGAAATATGGGAACCCTGGATTTATCAGGCATTTCCATTTTCATAGATGATAACAAAGCAATAATTTCCAATATAACCGTCGACGGCAATCCGACAAATATTATTCCTATTGGAAAAACGGGAGCCATCACGGTCAATTTCACAAACATGCCAATAAAAGATATAATGAACCTGAAAGTTATGTCACAAAACGCGCCTACAATAACAGCATTGATAAAACCTATGACAAACCTTGTCAACAACTCAAAATTTGAAGAAGGTTCATGGGGGACTGCAGGAGATTGCAGCTGCGGAAGCTGCAGTTGCGCCGGAGGTTCTTGCACAAACTTTCCCGAAGGCGGTGGCTGCGGAAGCTATGCAATACCTCCTGCGGGCGGATGCAGCGCACTCTTCACGGCATTTACGGCAGGCGGCTATAACGGTGGAAAATCATTAAACCTTACAGGGATAAACGCAGCAGCCTGCAATGCAAAAAGCATGAACAACTTCCAAAGCGGGAAGGTTTACACATTCGGTTTCAAATACAAGCATGTGCGGGGAATCGGCGGAAACTACTGCATGTGGGTTGGCGGCTGCAACACATGCAATCCATCAACTCCTGCCGGAACTTTCACATCAGCAGGATGGACAAGCTATACAATAACTTTCAGGCCTGAGCCTTGCACAACATGGTTAACTCCTTTTTTCTATGCAGGCCCCGACGCACAGATGTCTGAAAATCTTTACGATGACATATACTTGATAGAAGGGTTTAAATTGACGGGTTGATATTATGGCAGAAAAAACTTGGGAAGAACTTTACAAAAAATACGGAATCAGGCAGGAAAGCAGCCATAAAAAGACTATTATGACAGCATTGATAATAATAACAGTATTCATGGTTATAGGAATTTTCCTGCAATCAAAACCCGATATGCCTTCAGGCTTGCCTTTTGAAAACAACAATTCTGCGGGTGCGCAGCAAAACAACGGAACCTCTGCAGTATCTGGCAACACAACGCAAATACAAACCGATTCTTTTGCAGTCAGTTATAATTACACGAATTCAAAATTTGTTTTCTTTGTAAAAAACGTCCAGCAAAAGAGTGTTGAAACATTGGCGATAAAAATAGACAGCATACAATCTGACTATACAATATCTTCAGGCAAGCTGCCTTTGCAGTATAATGAAACTTTGCAGTTGTCAGTATCAAGACAGCTTTGCGACAAGGAGCATTCTGTATTAATATCTGACGGTGTTTCAGAGCAAAAGATAACAACATATCCGCTTGTCTGCTCAACGATCAACAGGTAAACCCGCGCTGGAATTAATTCAAAAGAAACGCTTATTAATCAAAACCGTTAAATCAAGCATATGAATCATAAAGCCGTATCCCCGCTGATAGCAAGCGTGCTGCTCGTGTCAATAACGCTCACATTAATCTATTTTGTGTCAAACTGGTCAACGATGTTTACAACAAGGGGCGCCGGAATAATACAGCAGAGAGGGGACACGGAAATGCAATGCTCGTCCGCGGCGCTCGCCATTGACAACGCCAGCTATAACTGCACCTCGGGAAAGCTCATGTTTGAAACCTACAACTCTGGCTCAAAGGATTTGACGGATTTGAAAATCTCAATGCTTCTGACAAACGGCTCCTCGTACATGCTCAATGCGGAGCCAAATGCCACGCTGTATTCCGGGGATACGCAAATCATTTACAATAGCAGCGCCAACGTTTCATTTTCACTCATTGACAGGATTATAGTAAGGGCGTCAAACTGCGCAAAAACTGCGAAGAGCGAACTGGAAGGCGCAAAACTAACGGCATACGGCTGCTGAAAAAACAGGCTTTTATTTGGGAAAGTTTAAAATACGGTATGCCATTCTTTGCAATAGCGACAAATCCTACGCAGGGTTTTGTCATGCCCGACCTGACGTCGTTCTCCAGATTCCTGAGCTTCGCGCCAAGCTTCAACACGGGTGAGATTATTTTCCTTCTTTTGTCGGCTTCGATAACCGCCACCATAATCTATGTCTGGATGAAGATATTCCACGAGCCGCCCCATCCTGCGCACGCTTTCGGCGTAGCCCTGATTGCAAACCTGCAGAACTTTTATCTTCCGTTCCTGCTTTCAATAGTTTTTCCGTTCCTGTCCGGCTTTTTGCCCGCGCAGATAATAATGCATCTCGTCCCGCTTCTCGTATGGGTGGCGCTCATCAGGATATTCTACGGCAGCCTTGATTTCAAGCATGCGATTATTATTGCCGCGTTAAGCTACGGCTCTTACATTGTCTTGCAGGGATTCAATGTCGCGGGAATGATACAGGCAATCCTGCCGATTTAGAAACAACTAAACCAGCTGTTCTTTGATATAGCCCAACCCCAGAAGCCTTCCAAGAAAGAACACGCCTATTGCCATTCCAACCCAGAGGGAGGCGAACCTGTATATTATTGTCGCAGCGCTTGCCGCTGGCAAGGCAAGCAGGAACGGCAAAATCAGCAAAGTCAAAACAGTTTCCACAGAACCGAGCCCTCCGGGCAATGAGGAAACGAGTCCGATAATCTGCGTCAGAGATATTATTTCAACTGCCGCAATAAGGCTCATGTCAAATCCTATGGATTTTATCGCGAAAAAAAGTATTGTCCCTTCAATAATCCATGTAAGAATTGTGAGCGCCATGACGGGAATTATCGCGGCGGGTTTTATTTTTCTTGATGAAACATAAAAGGATTCCGCAACATGCTCGATTTTGGGCTTTAGCTTTGCCGTCTTTGGAATCTTGAGGAATATTCCGACAAGCCTTCTTCCGAACTTTTCGCTGAACAGGGCTGCCAGCACAAGCGCGAGCGCTACCATGCTCGCCGCGGCGCTGAGCTTCAGGAAAAGCTGTATCTCTTGCGAGAGCATTGAGCCTATTGTCAGGATTCCCGCTATTGCGAACGAGAGCGCAACTATGAGGTCCAGGACGCGCTCTATTATTATCAAAGGCAAAGTTTCGGAAAACGGGGCGCCTGTTTTTTTCTTGAGTATAAGCCCGCGCACGGGCTCGCCAACCCTCCCGGGCGTGAGAAGGCTTATCGCGGTTCCGGAAATAAACGAGGAGAACGCAAGCGAGAAAGGTATTCTTATTTTTATTCCTTTCAAAAGGGTTTGCCACCTGAAAGCCTTCAGCGAAATGGAAACTATCGTAAGCATTACCGCAGACAGGACAAACAGCATGTTTGCATTTGCTATGCTCGCCAGCATCTTCACCGGGTTTGAGAAATAGAACCACGCAGCGAAAATGACTATTGCCAGGATTAGCGGTATTACTTTCTTTCTCATGAAATTCCTTTAAACTCAAAGGTTTATAAATTATTCCTCATCACTTATGTTATGGCGCAGATTCTTGTTTTCGGCGACAGCATTGCTTGGGGCGCTTGGGATAGGGAAGGCGGATGGGTCACAAGATTGAGAAAATTTCTGGATGAAAAAACCTTATCCGTCCCTGAATTCTGGAATACTGATTATTTTATGGTTTACAATCTAGGAATCTCTGGAGACACTTCAAAATGGCTATTAGATAGATTTGAACCGGAAGTAAAACAAATGTCAAAAGAAAAAGAAAGGAATATAATTATTTTTGCCATTGGTAGCAATGATTCTGACATAATTCTAAACAAGAATAAAAATTTTGTTCCGCCAGAACAGTTTAAGGATAATATAAATCAATTAATTAACTCAGCCAAAAAATACTCATCAATTATTATTTTTGCAGGCTTAACGCCTGCCGATGAAACAAAAACAATACCAATCCCTTGGAACGATAATATTTCTTGCAATAACAAATACATAAAACAATATAACGAAATCATTAAATCCGTTTGCGTGGAAAACAAAGTCCGCTTTATCAATATTTACGAAAAGTTCGCAAAAACGGATTACAAGAAACTTCTGGAAGACGGCCTGCACCCGAACTCGGAAGGGCACAAGATGATTTTCGAGATTGTGAAGGATTTTCTGGTTAAGGAGAAAATAATCTAGGTTCCCCAATCGCTGTCAATCCTGATTTTTTTCGGCAATAATCCTGGTGCGTTAAATCCGAGCCATACGGCTATCCTTGTTTCAATCCTTGAGAAGAACATTCTCGGCGCGAAAACCTTTTTCATATACGAATCATATTTCTTCATGTTCGGGAAGTCGCGCGCGAGCATATGCGCGGCTGTCAATCCCCAAATCACGCCGCCGCCGCTCCAGCTTTTCGTAAGGCCCGCGGCGTCGCCGCAGAGCGCAATCCTGTTATGGTTTGAAAGAACCAATCCTTCGGGAACAGGCGCAGCCAGAATTTTTTCCGGCTTTATTTTTTGTTTTTTGCAGAACTGCTCGAATATCCTTTTCGCTTCCGCAGACTTTTCAAGCGTGCCATATTCGGCTTTACCTGAATTGCGTGGTATAATCCAATTGAATCCGTTCTTCGAAGGAAAAACTTCAACCGCGTCCTGCACCTGATTCTTTTTTGCCTTCCCAAGACACAGTATTCCCAGCCGCATTTTCGGCTCGCGCAAGCGCAAGGATTTGCGAACAACAGAATGCGCGCCGTCGCAGCCTATGACATAATCAAACTCAAGAAACGCTTTCTTATTGTTCCGTTCAAGGACAATCTGCAGTTTCTTCCCCTTAACGTGCAAAACCATTGCAACTTTCATTCCTAAAAACAATTTCACTCCGCTTTCTTTCGCAAGTTCTGCAGCATATTCCTCCAGTCCTTTCCTGTCAATCACGAGCATATGCGGAGAGAACTTTATTTCAATATCTTTTTTGGGAAAATGAACGTTTGCTGATTTTATCTCGTTCTCCACGAGATTCCTGTTTTCCGGGAAAAAATGCCAGAGCCTGCGCGAGATTAAGCCAGAGCAGACTTTCCCGCCTATCTCGCTCTTTTGCTCGAAAACCGAGACTTCCAGCCCTTTCTTTGCGAGCCTCCATGCAAGGTATGTCCCGATTATTCCCGCACCTACTATTGCAACTTTCATACTATCACTCGTTTTCGCAATATCAGTTTGTCAGAGCGGTTTTTAAGCTTTAATATATTAAAGATAAGAAAGATTACGATAGTGTTTTTTATGAACTACAAACTTTTGCTAATCGTCCCCGCAATCCTGATACTTGTTGCGCTCGGCTCGCTTGCGCTGCAGCTGCAGAACGGGGGATTGAAAAGGGATATCGAGCTGAAGGGAGGAACGCAGCTTTCGCTTGAAGCCTCCGCGGATGCGAAAACTGTTGAGGGCTTACTGAAAAACTATGATGCTCGCGTGCGGAGCGCCTCCGGCTTGACAGGCTCAATCCTGCTTATAGACGTGCCAATCGAGAAAAACGCTTCTGAAATAGTTCCGCTCCTTGAAAAGAACGGCTACCGGATAAAAAGTTTTTCCGTGCAAAGCGTGAGCCCTTCGTTGGGAGCCTCGTTCTTCAGCCAGGCGCAGCTTGCTTTGGGAATAGCTTTTATCCTGATGGCAATCTCGATTTTCATAATTTTTAGGAAGCCGCTGCCGAGCCTGTATGTTGTGATGTCTGCGGCTTTCGACATAATCGAGGCGCTTGCTTTCTCGCAAATTATCGGGATTGAATTGTCGCTTGCGACTTTCGCGGCGCTCCTGCTTTTGATTGGATACTCGGTTGACACTGACATTCTTCTTACCTCGCGCGTGCTGAAAGGCGGGGAAGGAAAAGCGTCTGATAAAATAAGGGGTGCTTTGAAAACCGGACTTACCATGTCAGGGACGACAATCGCAGCGGTTGTCGCGCTTCTGATAGCCACAACATCAACGGTTCTTACGCAGATTGCAACGGTTTTGCTGATCGGTCTGGTTGTTGACATCGTGAACACATGGTTCACCAACGCGATACTTTTGAGGATGTATGTGGAGCGAAAAGAGAAAACTGTTGCGAAATAAAAAGTGATTAAAATGAAAATCCCGTCTTTGCTGAAGGAATGGCAGGTTTTGCTGTTTTTAATAGTCCTGATAGTGTCGATTGCGCTTATCATGCCAATGCAAAAACAGGGAGTTCTTGTAAAGTCTGTGGACACCGGCTCCCCGTTTTATGGAAAAGTTTCTTCCGGCGAATACATAACATGGGCCGGTTCAAAAACGATAGCAACTCCGGAGGATTTGCAGAGTTTTGAAAACTATACGGGAACTCTTTTCTTCAAGCACTCCAACAGGAACGAACTTGATTCCACGGTCCTTTCTGGGAAAGGATTGGGGATTGATGTTGTGAAACCGTCTTCCACGCGCCTTAATTTGGGAATGGATTTAATCGGCGGCACGCGCGTTCTGTTGAAAGTAAAAGAAAACGTGAGCGACGCGATTGTTGAGCAGTCCATAGCCACGCTGCAGACAAGAATAAATATTTACGGGCTGCGCGAGGCAAAATTCCAGGCTGTGAAGCAGGACAGAACGAATTATATACAGATAGAAATGGCCGGCGGCTCGAAGCAGGAGATTGACAGCCTTCTTGCGAAGCAGGGAAAGTTCGAGGCGTACATCCCGAAAATTGTTAATCTGGAAGTTCAGGAAACAAAAACCGCGGATATTGAAACCGGCGCAAACAACAGCAATTCTTCCATTCAGGCAAACGCAACCGGAAACACCAGCAATATCGCGCAAACAAAACAGGTTATCACAACAAAGGCTTCAGGCTTGCTTGCCGTCAACGGAACGAATTACACTGTTGCGATAAACATGGAAAACAAGACAGCAGAATTGCAGAACATCGGAACACTAAAAATAAACGACACTTTTGTCCTGAACGGCATAACGTTCACTTTCCAGAATTACACGAACAGCACCGCGGTTTTCAACGCGCTCGCGTTCAACGGCACGGACATAAAATCCGTTTGCATGCAGAGCATACAGGGAATCTGCTCCTCAACAATTCAGCCAACTGAAGGCGGATTCCAATTCTCATTCCAAGTCACGATTTCAAAGGAAGGCGCGCAAAGATTCGCGGCGCTTACGAAGGATATGATAAAAAGATGGAATCCATCCATTAAAGATTACTCGCTTTATGAGGGCAATGAACTTGCATATATTAATTTGTATCTTGACAAGAAGCCGATAACAGAACTATCAATAGATAAAGGCTTGCAGGGTAAGGCTTACGAAACTCCTTCCATCACCGGTTTCAAGACAACACAAGCCGAGACGATAAAAGAAAAACTTACATTGCAAAGCATTCTTCAGTCTGGGGTGTTGCCCGTGACGCTGACTGTGGAAAGAGTTGACCAAATTTCCGCATCGCTAGGAAGCGAGTTCATAAAATCCGTGATTATAGCAGGAATTGTCGCGGCTATCGCGGTGATAGCAGTCGTGTTTATCCGTTACAGAAACCTGAAGATAACATTGCCGATGATTTTCACGAGCCTGAGCGAGGTGATAATAATTCTCGGCGCAGCCTCGCTTATCGGTTGGACAATTGACATCGCTGCGATTGCAGGAATAATCGCGGTAATCGGGACAGGCGTTGACTCGCAGATAATGATTATTGACGAGTTGATTATGGGAATGGAAAGGGTTTTCACGTTCAAGGAGAAAATAAAAAGGGCATTCTTCATGATTTTCTCTTCCGCTGCGACAGTTGTCGCGGCGATGCTTCCGCTGCTGATTATAGGCATCGGCGTAATGCGCGGCTTCGCAATCACCACGCTGCTCGGAGTGTTCATCGGCGTTTTCATCGCGCGCCCCGCCTTCTCAAAAATAGCCGAGAAGATTATGGAGGACCATCACGCTCACCATCCGAAGGCGGAGGAGAAGAAAGTGTAGAATTTTAAAAAGAATCTATTTTTCCGAAATTAAAAAGAGATATAAGTATCAATACGAACATACTTGCTCCAGCCATAACTAAATCTACATTATTTTTCTCAAAAAAATCTATTGGTCTCAAAGTCTGCCATAGTGCAGTAAGAGCAAGAAGTATAGTAAAAAGAGCCATATTCATTTGAATTTTGTTTTCTTTTTCAATTTTTTCATTCTGTGACGCCAAATTAATTCCTTCTTTTGTGATACGCATCTCTGAAACTTCTGAGCCGTCTGAATATCCTTCTATTAATTTGTGTTCATTTAGAAATTTCAAGATTGATTCTTTCTTATCATCACTTAGTTCAGGAAGTAAATCTTTTTCTTTACGAAATTTAGTATCTCTACTAAAGCTGGCATCATCAGGAATATTTGCATAGAAAATATGCAAAACATCTTTCCAAGATTTTTTATGAAACATATAGAATATGATATTTCTAAAAGATAAATAATCATCTACTTCTTCAATTTCATAATCGCCTCGGCGATGTCGCCGGTTTCCGTGAGTGCCGTTCTTGCGTCTTCCAAGCTCGCGCCCGACTGCTGCGCGACAAGCTTCGCGTCTTCCTCCGAGAATTTTTCTTTCATTTGTGCGCCTTCAGGCGCAGCGCGCTCCGAGATTTCGCCGGTTATCTGGAACGTTTCCTGCCCGCCCATTTTTACTTTCACGACCTGCGGATTGCTTACCAAAATCTCGCCACCGCCCGTCTTGATTATGACCTCGTCCGCGTCAATCTGCTCCTGCTGGATTCCCATCTGCTTCATCATCTTTTCCATCTGCTTCGCATTCATGTTGAACATAAAATCATTTATTGTCTGTTAAATATAAAAAGACATTATGCTCGAACTTCTTCTCGCGCTTGCTTTCGGCATCGGTCTCGGTGTTGTATGCGGTCTGCTTCCCGGGCTGCACCCGAACAACACGATTCCGATAATTCTCGGCTTGTCTTTTTTGTTTCCGCCGCTTTCAGCAGCAATTGTCCTGATAAGCGCGGGGATCGTTAACAGTTTTGTAGCTTTCATTCCGAGCATTCTCATAGGCGCGCCGGAAGGCGACAACGCGCTTTCGGCTTTGCCGGGGCACAGGCTTCTCATGCAGGGAAGAGGTTATGAAGCTTTGAAGCTCACGGTTGTGGGAGGGCTTACAAGCATTTTGTTCGCAATATTCACGCTCCCGATTTTTGTTTTTGCGGTTCCTCCGCTTTACAACTTTCTCAGGCCGAATATCCACTTTCTCCTGATTTTTGTGGTGGCTTACATGATTTTTTCCGAGAAAGGAAAGGGAAAGATTTTTGCTGCGGTCGTGTTTTTTCTTTCCGGAATTCTCGGCTATCTTGTTCTTGACATAATGCAGTCGGGAAGCGAAATGCTGTTTCCCCTGCTCTCGGGCTTGTTCGGATTGCCAATGCTGCTGCTTGCCGTGAAAAACAAAGCAAGCCTGCCGGAGTCGTTTTCATTCGAATCCGAATCAACAAGAATCGAATGGAAGCCTGCAATAATAGGCAGCCTCGCTGGAGTGATAGCTGGGTTGTTGCCCGGCATCGGCTCATCGCAGGCAACGGTGATTGCGAATGCAGGCAGCAAAAACGAGAGAACTTTCCTGATGGCGATTGCTGGAGTGAATGTTGTTGACATCATGTATTCCATACTCGCGCTGTGGATTATCGGGAACCCGCGCTCGGGAATCGCGGTGGCAGTCGGCAGCATTGTAAAAATTGACATGAATATGGTTATGGTTTTTCTTTCAACAATATTGATAGCCGCTGGCGCCGGCGCGTTCCTCACGCTAAAGCTTTCAAGGACCGCTGTTTTCGCGATAAGAAAAATAGACTATCAAAGGCTCTGCCTGTATACGTTCGCATTCATCTGCATTCTGATTTTTATTTTCACCAGATTTTTCGGTTTGGCTGTCGCGGGAATCGCGCTTTCCATAGGGATGATACCAAACTTGGCAAACATCAGAAGAAGCCATGCAATGGGCTGCCTCGTCCTGCCGACGATTCTGTTTTTCCTCGCGGGATAAAGTATATATTGTTTTCTGTTCAAATAAATTTTATGATAACAATCTATTCTATCTACACGAAATTCAAACCGACAAACAGGACGCTGCATTGGAACGAGACACAAGCTATTGTTTTGGCTTTAAATGGTATTGAGAAACCTTATCAGAAGGGATATACTATAACAGCGTTTGAAAACAAAGGCAAATACTTCACCATGAGAACACAAAAATCAGGAGAAATTAAGCTTGCGCAGCATTCTTCACATATAATAACTTCTCATAAAGATCTTTTGAAAAGTGCCAAAAAAATTATAAAGACATCAGAAAAAGAAGCCGTGGAAAATGGAATTGAACTCCCCATTTATCTTCAAGAGTTTTCGATTGTTTATAGTCATCCGACAAAACAAGAGCTTAATCAACTGCTCTTGTTGAGAGAATTTAATGATTATTTGGACAGTAGTTTTGATAACAAATATAGTCTGAAAATATAACTCAAAAGAGTATAACGCTGTTTATTATGTTTAGTTCATCTTATTGTTTGCAATCAAGAACTTCATTTTACCCCTTCACTTCCGCACGAAAAGCGAGCTTTTCGGCGTAGCCGGAAACCTTTGGTTTCCGTGCAGTATGGAACTTCACACCTGTTTCATTCTATCTTTTTATTTCTTGCAGGACTTCATATTTTTCTTTCACTTCAACAAAAAGCGTACAAGACTTCATTTTTATGCGAATAGTGTCATTTCCTTGAAATAAGATTGTTTTCCCTGAAACAATCAACCCCCTGATTTCTTATGGAACTTCACTTCCAAAAAAACATTCATGTGAACCCCTATGTTTCATATGGAACTTCACTTTCCCTGAAAAAACCTTCATATGAACGTTCCAGTTTTCAGGTTTCTTCATTTCCCTAAAAACAAGTGACAGACTTTCACATTCTGCCTGTTTTTTGTTCCCGTGAATAAGAAATGAACGTTCACGTGTTATAAATTCGTTTATAATGGGCTTTTTCTCTTCATAATCGCGGCTTTTCAGAACAGAGAAAAATAGAGAAATTGTGCAAAACCGTCTTGAAATTCACTTGGACTTGATGTATTTTCTTCCCATGCGAGACAAGACCTCGCTCACAGCATAACCAACAGCCGCACCGGCAATCACATCATTCCAAGTATGAAATCCTGTGTAAACTCTTCCAAAAGAAACAAAGGCTGCAAAAACCAGCCCGAGAACAAAAAGAATCCTGTTGAACTTTAAAACTCGCGCTTCGGAAAAAGAAACGGAAGCATGCGAAGATGGAAAGCTCGGCGAAGAATCTATTGACGAAACCGGCCTCGGCACATTGAAAACATACTTCAATCCCTCGGAAAGTCCTGCTGCCACAACAAAGGTTAGCGCTGACAAATATGCCTGCTTTCTCATTCCCATTAAAAACAGTGTTATAGGTATAAGAACAGCAAGTATGAACGGCAAGTAAGCCGAGACATAATAAACAGGCTCGCAAAGAACCTGTCCAGCGCACAAAAGTGTTGACATATCAAAAAATGGGAAGCAGTGTATTTAAAATTTCAGAATTTCACTCTTCCATCTCCACTGTCGCGCCAATAGAGCCGTCTTTCTGGAAGAAAAGCTGCGAGCCGCATTGGGGACACTTTCCCGCAAGAGGGACGCGGCGAAAGCTCCAGTCGCATTTTTTGCAAACGATGGAATCAAAGCCTTTCAGAACGGTCTGCTCCGGGGATTTTGTTTCAGGTGCCTTCCCGAAAAGCTCAAAAAGTTTTTTCTGGTGGCTGCCTTCCATCAGCTCGGACTTGTTAACGCCGCAGACTTCGAAAATCCTTTCAATCGGAGGCAGCATCTGGTTTTCAATATAATATTGCGGATCAATTTCCAAGCCTTTCTCCTTCACATAATCAGGGTCCTCAGCCCTTTTTGACACGAGCTGGTTTCCCTTGACTATCACATAACCGAGCCTCTCGCCTACGATAACAGACTTTGTGGGGTCGCGCTTTCCTATTTTTTTCGCAAGCTCAACATGTGGCTGAATTCCCTTGTAGCTGCCCAGCGAGCGCGAAATTCCTTTTATTATTGTCAGCTTCTCGAGCGGTATCCTCCCCGCGGACAAATCCTCGATAACGGTTCTCATATATTTTGCAGCTTTTTGTATGTCCCCCTCTTTCAAAATAATGTTCAAAACGTTAAGCATGGTCTCCCCGGTAAGCGAACACCAGTCGCGCCGCACGGTTTCAATTCCTTTCATCTCAATCTTGTCTTTCCACTTGTCGCCTTCCCTCTCGAACTTCCATCCAGCGTAGCGTTTCTTTGTAAGAATCAGAAAAGTCTTGTAAATCTTTTCGAACTTCAAGTCAAGAACTCCCGGCAGCTCCTCTGTCACGAAAGCTGAAATTTTTATTCCTTCCTTCTCCGCCTCTTCCAAATCGGTTGTGTCTGTTTTTATAAAAATCGAGTCTGTGTTATGAAGCAGAATCTGCCCGCAGCTGTCAACAAACATATGGCTGCCTTCAACGCTCAAATCATAAACATATCCTTCGTATTTTTCTTCGGTTATTTTCGTCGGTGTATTGGAATTGTTGTTTGTTGTTGTGGTAAGAATGTAAGTTTTCTTGACTGGCCTGAATCTTATTGTATAATTCTGTCCGAGTAAAGAAAGCAGGAAGGATAAGCCGCTTATCAACTGAAGCGAACGCGTTTCATATCTGAAATTGTCTTTCTTATATTTTTCAGAATAAGGCAGACTCATGTTCATGAAAATATGAGAACCGTCCCCCTTTACCATATTATCCAGAACGATTCTTTGGTATTTTTCAGAAACGTGATAAACAAAATCTGGAATTTTCTTTCCATATGATTTCTGCCCGCAAAGCATTTTGAAAAAAACAGCAGATAGTCTGTTCATCATTTGGAGCTTGTGCGTCTTGTCCTCATAACTTATTGTTTTTGTTTGCGCTGCTGTGTTCTTGTATGTAAGAATTCTTTTTTTCTTTGTTGATTTTATTATGCTTACTTTCGCATTCTTGAAAATCTTCAGATAATCTTCTTTTAATTGTTCCAGCCATTTCACATCAGAAGAGGCTATGCTTGCGCCAAACCTTGATTCCGTGGTTTCTGATGTGGATGAACTTCCCTCCTGTATATATGCGCCAACAAGTCTGCATAAGGATTCAAACTCTTCCGAACCAACCTTAATAATCCTTTTTACTTTAACCGGATTTTTTCTATTGGTCCAGCCAAAAACAAGCCAACCATCCTCTTCGCGGATATAAGATCGTTTTTCCCTTTTTTTGTAGATTGATTTAGAAGAGTATTTTGAAAGAATATCATACAAATCAATAGAATCAATTTGGTTTGGTCTTGGAATATTCTTCACTCTTATCATTTCCTTGCCAGCCATATCTTGCGGTTTTGTTTCCTCAAGCTTTCCGTTGTTTTCCGTGATGATAGAATGGTCTTCCGTAACAATTGTCTCGCCGAACTTCTGGTTCACACGGAATATTTTCTTGTTTGTCTTGTGCCTGATTATCTGTTTTATTGGCATCCATTCTGTTTTTCCCGTATTTGGATTCATGGTCAGCGCCTTATAGCCTTCCAAATTTATAAATTCTTTTTTGCTCAAAAAACTTTCGGTTCGCACGAAACTTTTAGTTTCGGCGTGCCGCGAACTTCGTTCGCGTGCATTTTGGCATGCCAAAAAGCAAGGCTTTTCGTGCACTCTTGCAATCTCGATTTTATATTTGTTATCCAAAAACAGTTCTTCAATGTTTTTTATTTCCGACATTCCGTTTTTATTCATTATCGTGACAAACCTGTCTGATGTTATGCTGTCCCCGTAAGTTACAACCTTATGAAAATTATCCTCTATTATTTTTTTCGTCTTCATTATGTTTTCCCTTCCATAGCCGGTCACGGAATTTGCAACGTCCATTACGTAAAGTCTCGCGCGCATATAGCCTGTGTATCCGTAAAGCGAGTTTGCCATATCCTTCAGCGCAAGCTGCTTCGCATCAAGCAATCTTTTTTGTTCCGGCGCTGTTGCGGTTTTCAGCTGTTTTTTTGCCTCGGCACGCGCCCCCATAAGCTCGCTTAATATTGCGGGAAGCACGCCTTCCCTGATTTCATGCTTCACGAATTTCACACCGTCCGGCGAAGTGAAGTGATCCAGTTCGTCATTATTTTCAAGCAGCAATGTTGTGGGACAAATATTGTAAGTGCGTATCAATGACGGGTACAGGCTCGTGAAATCAAGGACAATTATGGAACAGTTTTTGTGCAATCCAACTATCGGATCAAGCACTATCGCGCCTTTCAGCCCCTTGTCCTCGCGCTCCTCCTCGAATTTTTCAATGTCGGAATCGTGCGGCCTGCAGGGCATTACTATGTTTCTTTTCCTGAACTCGTGCAGAAGTTTGCACTCGTGCCTTTGCGACTGGCCGCCGAGCGCGTCCTGCAGAAGCAGCCCGGATATTTTTGCAAGCTCGAAAAATTTGTCAAGCAGCCCTTTCTCGATGACTAGCCTCATCGCGAGCTCCGCGTCCACGCGGGAATAATCAATGAACTTTTTAACCTGCTCATGATTCCCGTTCCAGAGTTCGCGCATTTCCCTTATCCCGTTCATCTCGGCCTTGCCTTCCCCGAGCATTGCTTTCGCGATGGTGCTCAAATCATATCTCTTGAACTTCACCCAAGGGTCTTTTTTTATTATCTCGTACGGGTCGACAACAACCCTTCCGACCATTGAGCATGTATGCCCGTTTGCAAGCTTCCTGCAGAAAACATTCTTCTCCGTTCTCCCGAAGTCTCGCGGAAGGTTCAGCGTTTCCAAACGCTTCACTATAAAAGGCATGTCGAAGTTGTTTATGTTGTAACCTATCACAACGTCAGGATTGTAATCGTTCACAATCTCGATAAATTTTTTCAGCATTTCTTTTTCGTCGGCGCATGCAATCACATCGCTTCCGGTTTTCATGGGCTTCGCGGAAAGCACGAGCGTTCTCTTGTTCTTGTGGTCAGGAAAAAAGCAAAGGCTTATTATCACGATTCCGTCCTTTTCAGCCTCGGGTATCCTGTCATCGCTGTCCGATACGCTTTCTATGTCAAGCGAGAGGTAGCGCAAAGGCGCGTTCCCGACATGCTCATTCTTGACAGGCTCGATTGTTTCCGCCTCGATTGCCCTGCATTTTACAATGCTTGTATGCGCGGGCTTTCCTTCCACGCGAACCCAACTCATTCCCTTTAAGCCGTTATCAACCATGTACCTGTATTTGAAAAGTATGTCAGCCTCGTATGGCGCGCCATGCTTCATGAAAGCCTCCTTCATGTCGGGAACAGCGCTCGGGTCGCGCCCTACAATCTTGAGAATATTTTTCGGCTTGTTGTAGCCTATTGGCATGACTTTTTCAACAATTTCAACAGAAGCATTAAATTCTTTCCCGCTGCTCTCGATTCCCGCCTTTGCCTCGTCAATGTTTTTCGCGTCAATATAAAAATACGGGAGCATTTTGTTTGTGAGCGCGCAAACTGCGTCGCCTTCCGCGGTCTTCCCAAACAGCCGGACAAGCGGCTTGTTGTTGAACATTATGTAGTCGCAATCAAGTATCTGCATTTCTATTTCCATAACTTCACCATCATATGCTCTCGAATTTTACTTCCCTTGTCTTTAGATTTATGCGCGCAACGGATTTATCGTTTACCGCTATCACAGTCGCGCCCTTATAATTTTCCAAAACGTTCTCTGCTCCGCGCAATAAAAAAATATCTGGAGCTTCGGCCATTGGGATAAGCGTTTCCGGCATTCTTCTTTTTTTCAGAATCTGCAGTGGGCTGGCGCTTTTTGCGCTGCAAACAATGATCGCAAGGTTGTTTATCTTCACGTGCGCGGGATTTTTCCCGACAACCAGCAAATTTTTTCCTATTGACATTTTTTCCCCGAACGATATTGAATAGTCTCCTCCTTCCGCAGAGTTTCCAAGTACTGATAAATTTCCAAACAAAACCTCGCACATTTTCGTGCTTTTTCTTATCTGCCTTTCAGGCGCGCCCGGAAACTCTACATAATCCGCATAAAGCGTTTTTGATACAGCCTTTCCCGAAACCATTACAACATCGTCTTCCTCCACCTGCGTTTTCGACACAATTTTTACCGCGCCCGTCTGGTCTTCTATCTCGAATCCGTCCGGAAGAACTTTTCTTACAAGCCCTATTACGGAAACGTTTCCGGAGGCGTTTGCTATCGAGACAGCCCTGTTCTTTTTATCGAAAAGGTTTTGCAACGCGCTGAAGTATGCGTTCAGTCTTGCCGTCGAGTCCGGTATTGATATTTTTTTCTGTTCTTGTATTTCCAAGACTTCTATTATGTTCTCAAAAAATTCCTCTGAAAGTATGAGAGGTTTCTCCGCATGCATCCTTTCCGCCAGTTCCGCGTATTCGCTCTCGCTCATTCTTGATATCCTTTCCGCAATCTTTGGCTCGACAAGCACGCCTTCTTTTATTATCTCGCTGAGAATTGCATTCATATAACCACTTTCTATTTTCCGAATAGCATGAAGACCAATCCTGGAATGGACTTGAAAAAAAGTATCAATATTATTATCGCCTTTATCAAGCCAAAGCCGCTGAAAATCAAAAGCGCAGCTGCCACAATATCGGTTCCGCACATCAGAACGCTTGGCATGTAAATAGGCACAGGAACAAAGGACATCGTGCCTTTCAAACCCAGCACAAGCGCACAAATATACAAAAGCATCGCGGGTGCTTGCAGTCCTCCGAACAAAAGAATTCCCGCGGCAGCAAAATCAGCCATCCCATAAATTTTTTCTATCATGATAATCACAAAACATTTATTTCAAATCAAAACCCAACAGCAAAGTTGCGTCGCCGTCATTTACATCTATTTTTTCACGAACCCATTTGTCCAGCTCCTGTGACGGGGAGCTTGAACAGACGTTTTCCCCGATAATTTCTGGAAACGGAATCGGAGGAAGCACTAGCTCGTCTGTCCGCACATCCGAATAATTTTTGTTTTCCACGTTTGTCTGCTCGCCTATTATCATGCCGTTTCCCGCCAGCAAAACTTCCGGCAACGGCGGCGCTCTGAACCTGCTGTTGTGCGAAAAGACTATTGTAATATCCCTCATCAAACAGGAAAGCACTCCGACGTTTGACAGCGCCGAGCTGCTTTCGATTTCAAACACTTTCTTCTTGTCCGACGCTGTCATGACAAGAAAAGCTTTTCCAAGCCCGTCAAGAGCTTTGAGTGTTTTTACAGCTGCACGCGCTTTTCCCATGTTCGGCTCCTTGAATTCCGTTACGTTCATCTTTGTTTTCAGGGAAAACTTTTCAATTACTTTCATTTTTTTGTCCGCGCATCCAAATCCTTCACAGGCACCGCATACCCATTTCACTTCTTTCCCTTTCTCAATTTTTCCGGAGGTTATGTCAAAACAAGGATAAAGGTGGCAAGACATAAAAACACCTAATAGAAGACTTCAGACAGCGCGCTGTTCGCCTTCTCCTTCACGCTTTCAGACAGGGAAACTGTTATCACCCTTGTCCTTCCATACCTTCCGCGGGACACGGTTTTTGTATGGATAATGCCGAACAAGTCAAGCTCCGCTATAAGGTCCGACACCCTTCTTTGCGTCAGCGATTTTAAGCTGAATTTTTTGCAGTTTTCCTGATAAGCTGTCAGCACGTCGTTTGTCAGCGCCTCCTCGCTTTTCTTTGCAAGGTTTAGTATGGTATAGAGCACAAGCTGGCTTTGCTTCGGCTGTGTTTTTATTATCTCGACAAACTTGTCAGTGTCTATTTTCTCTTCCGCAATATCAACGTGCTGCAACCCGATTTTCGCGCTTCCCGAACGCTCCGCAAGCTCGCCTGCCACGCGCAATAAATCCAATGCCCTCCTCGCGTCGCCGTGCTCCTGTGCCGCAAGGGCAGCACACTTTTCTATGACGCCATTGTCAAGCGCTTCCGGTGAGAAGGCTTTTTCCGCGCGCTCGCGCAGTATGTCCTTCAATTGCACCGCATTGTACGGCGGAAACACAAGCTCCTCCTCCGAAAGCGAGGACTTCACGCGCGGGTCAAGGTTGTCAATAAAAGAAAGGTTATTTGTTATCCCTATGACGCAGAGCCTTGCGTTCTTCAGCTCCTGGTTCATCCTTGTCAGGTTGTAAAGTATTCCATCTCCTGTTTTTTCAACCAATGCGTCAATCTCGTCTATTATAAGAATTATCACCTGCTTCTCGCTGTCTATGCTTTCAAAAAATATTTTATAAACCTGCTCCGTTGGCAACCCCGTGAAAGGTATTTCCTTTTCCCCGGCTTTCCTGAATTCCTTTGCTATCGAGGCGATAAGCCTGTATTCTGTGTCCGCGGATTTTTTCATCTTGCAGTTTATGTAAACTGTTTTAATCTTGGTATCCTGCTTGTCTCTTACTGTTTTCAAAAGCTCGGAAGTGACATAAAGCGATACAAGGCTTTTTCCCGTGCCTGTCCTGCCGTAGATAAAAACGTTGCTCGGTTTTGCGCCGACTAACGATGGGGCAAGTATCTTTCCAAGCTCGTTTATCTGCTTCTCGCGGTGCGGTATGTTTTCCGGAGTGAACGATATGGAAAGCACGTCCCTGCTCTGGAAAAGCGATTTTGCCTCCATAAAATCCGAGAAAATATCATGAAGCGTCAATAAATCACCTATTTTTTGCTCTATAAATCAATATAAAAAATATTATACTTTCTATTGGAAACGTAGGTATAAATATATTTCTTTATTATAACAGCTATATTCTATTAACCTTTATTTCTTCTGGAAAAAACCTTTCTTTCCTATAGAGTGTCCCCTTAATTTCTTCTGAAGTATTATAAAAATAAAATTGAAAGGAAAAACAAGAGCAAATGCTAAGAAATAAGAGAGAAAAACAAAAAATTTAACAAATAATAATAACATTGTTATATATTATATATGAATAAAATTATTTTTTTATATGTTAACTTCGACAGGAAATTAAGGGGTCTGGGAGTACTCTAATTTTTTCTATTATTGAAGAAGTGTTCCAGAATATTCTCTTAAAAGGAAAATTACTCAAACTTCCTTTGCAACTCTTTTATCATTTCGTCAATGGAAAGGTTCTTGCAGACAGCTATCGGTATGTTTTCAACCTCACCTATCCTTTTCGCAACATCATCCACAACATCTATACCATGAAACACAACCAGCCCAGGCTTGAGGTTTGAAACTTTTAATGCAACCATCGGGCTGCGTCCGCGCTTCACATTCGTAAATATCAAAACCCTTTCGCTTGTCAAGCCGTACAATTTTACAAGCTCTGTTGGGGGTAGTTCTATTATCGCTTTCAAGCTGTCAATAATTGTGTAGCCGTAAACATTGTTGTCGGAAAGGTCTTCTCTTACAAGGATGGACGCCTGCGTGGTTTTGCAGAAGTCTTTTATGCTTACAGGCTTTGAAAGCTCTTTCAGATCGATAACAGCGTTTGAAAGTATGGTTTCCGAAGGAAAAGACGAGAAATATTTCAGGACGTTGCCGCCGGTTTTTTCGTCTATGTTTATGAGGTTTTCAACTATTTTCTTGATGACTTTTATTCCCGGGCTTTTTCTCCTGCCTGACTCATAATCGCTCACAACCGAAGGCATTACATGCATCTCGTCTGCAAGCCTCCTTTGCGGCAACTTGAATATGTTTCTCCATTTTTGTATGGTCTTTCCAGCATCGTTGCTAAGCACTATCTCTCCTGCTATCTTCTTTGCCAGATTCTCCTTTACAAAAGTTTCCTTATCCATAATCAGCACCTTTTAACGATTGAAGTAGGCGAAGCCTACTTCTGGTTGTTTTCCGATACCTCCCTTTACGAAGGTTTGGATATTAATACCGACAATAGTCAAAAAAGCTTTCCAAACGTTTATGGTGTTTGACGTATTTAAATATATTGACGATGTGCCTTTCGCTGATTGTCTATTTGTTTTCCAGAGAGCGCGGCAGCCAGGCAAAACAACAACAGAATAATCTTAAAATATGACAAAACAATTTTAAAATATATTTCATAAAATATATGATTTATTATACAAATTGGCGGGCATATACTTATTTAAATATCAGGCACCAATTAATTGTAGTGATTCTATGTCATCAGGCATAAAAGTAAAGGACGCAATGCGCAAGCACGTCGTAACAATAACTCTGAACGATAGCGTTCTAAAGGCTGCAAAGCTCATGAAAAAAAACGACATAGGAAGCCTTGTTGTCGTTGAGAAAGGAAAAAACATAGGCATAATGACGCGCGAGGACATCAATGACAAGGTTGCCGCAAAAAACCTGCTGGCTTCAAAGCTCAAGGTAAAGCAAATAATGAACACTCCGCTGGTTTCATGCTCATCCAAGGACGACATTTCTGATATTTCGCATATAATGTCAAAATACGGGTATGAGAGGCTCCCCGTGATTGACAACGGAAAGCTTGTAGGAATTATTTCCACGCGCGAGGTGGTGAAGGTTGCGCCTGCTGCGATAGAAGTGTTCAGGCAGCATTTCGAGGAGGAAAGCACCCCGGTTATCGGAAAATCGGAAAATACGGACGGTGACGAATGCGAGCGATGCAGCAATTATTCCGACGATTTGCAGAAAGTTGGCGCCGAATGGCTCTGCGAAAAATGCCGCGAGGAATCCGAGGCGGCGGAGTGAACTGTGCGTTTCCTTGTTTCTTTTAAATCCTTTCAAAAACAATTCTTTTTGCCCGTCAGGTCAGGCGCCCGATTCGCGCGTTCGCGCTAAATATGAAGAGCGATGTTACAGGCGGGCTACATCTTTTTATCATTTCAAGACAACTCTTTCTATGCTGATAACCGTTAAAGTCAAGACAGGCTCGAAAAAATTTGAGATTGCCATGAAGGACGGAATTCTTCACATAAGCCTCACGGAGCCCGCGGAAAACAACAGGGCAAACGCGGAACTGGCAAAAGAGATGGCAAAACGCTTTGGTAGCTGCAAAATTCTGCGCGGTTTGAAATCAAGGACAAAAGTCCTTGAACTGCCCGACGGCTCTGACATAACCTTTTAACAGGCGAATAGTATAGCTGCCCGAGCGCAGGCTATCCAATAAAAAGCTTTTAATAGTTTGACAAACATATATTGCTACGTTATAGAACATCAGGGAAAGAGTTTAACTTTCATTCATTTAACTGGAAAAACAGGGAAATCGGAACATATTGATTGTTGAAAAACATTAATTCCGTATTCCTGCTTGCGGAGAATGCCTTTTTTCAATGCGAAAATTACTTTTCATATTTAAATTCAATATATTGAAAAATTTTTAAGGCCCGTTGGAACGCAATGCGCGACTCTTTCTTTGGGAAGCTATCATGTAAAAATAATTATATCAAAAAACACTTGCTAAAGGTGATTTTCATGGGAAAGCTTGCGCAAGCAACTTCAAAATACACGATTTTTGCGAAATTCGACGCAGACGGGACAGTGGAAAAGCCTGACGTGATAGGCGCCGTTTTCGGGCAGACTGAGGGTTTGCTGGGACAGGAACTTGACCTCAGGGAATTGCAGAGAACGGGAAGAATAGGAAGAATTGACGTGGAAATGGCTTCAAGAAACGGGAAAGTCTCCGGAGTGATAACAATACCTTCCTCGCTGGACGGCAGCGAGACCGCGCTCATAGCAGCCTGCTGTGAAACGATAGAAAGGGTGGGCCCGTGCAACGCGTCTGTCATAGTTGAAAAAATAGAGGACGTGCGCGCGTCAAAAAGAAAATATGTCATAGACAGGGCAAAGGAGCTTCTGGAAAAAATACTTGACATAGGAATGGAGGCGCAGGAAATTTCGGAGCAGATTAAAGAGGCTGTCAGAAGCGGCGAGATTACAACGTATGAGGGCTTGCCTGCGGGGCCGAACATTGCAAATTCGGATTCCATTGTAATTGTGGAGGGCAGGGCTGATGTTATGAACCTGCTGCGCAGCGGAATAAAGAACGCGATAGCAATAGAGGGGACTAGCGTTCCCGAGGCTGTTGCAAAGCTCACAAAGGAAAAGATGACTACGGTTTTCCTTGACGGTGACCGCGGCGGGGATTTGATATTGAAGGAGATTCTTGCGGTCGGGGAGATAGATTTTGTCTCGCGCGCCCCGCGCGGAAAAGAGGTTGAGGAACTCACCAAGAAAGAAATTTTCAAGGCGTTGCGCGAGCAGGCTCCGATAGACCAGTACAAGCAGGAATTCATGGGCGCGAACGGCTCGGAAAAAATAAGGCAGCCTGCGGAGCAGCGCTCGCTGATTGATGTGCCAGACCAGAAAAAAATGCCAAAAAAGATAGACGGCGAAATCATTGATAAGCTGAAAGGCGTGCTGAACGAGCTCACGGGAACAAGGGCAGCATATTTCATGGATGATGGAATGAACATTCTCGGAAAAGTTCCCGTGAAGGAGATGTTCAACGTGATGAAGGAGCTCCGCCCGGACACGCTTGTTTTTGACGGGGAGGTTGACCAGAAGCTTATCACGTTCTCCGGGCAGCGCGGCGTGCGCTACATAGCGGGAATGAGGCTGCGCGGCAGGATTCAGGTGCCTGACGACATGCAGGTTTTCACTGTTGAAAACCTGGCATGATTTTTTATTTTTCTTTTGTTTATTATTTTCAATTTCTAATTTTATTCCGTTTTCAAAAATCTTTTTATTCTGGTTTATGTGTTAATTTATTATGGATGAAAAAATCAGGTGTTTTTATGGACAATGATTTGGCTTTGCGCGTTATTGACAAGGCCATTAAGCTCGGCGCCGACTATGCAGAAGCGCATATGTTGGAATCCGATGAAAATTCAATAATGCTAAAAAACAGCGTCCTTGAGGCGAGCAGCTTTGAAAAGACTGCCGGCATAGGCGCAAGAATTTTTGTAAACGGAACTTTGGGGTTTTTCTCGTCAAACCAACTGAAATGGGAAGTGCTATCAAAGCTCGTTGAGCGTGCTTTTGCATCGGCAAAGCGCGCGTCTTTCGGGGGTTCTGCAACAAGAATGGCAGGGAAGAGCAATGAAAAGGACAATTATATCATAAAACAAAAAAAGAATGTTTTGGATATAGGGTTTTCAGAAAAATTCAAGCTGCTTATTGATATTGACAAGCGGCTTGTTGCAACAGGCATAAAAACATCGCGGCTGTTTTCATATTCGGACTCTTTAACAAAGAAATATTTTGCAAATTCGGAAGGCGCTTCAATAAGCTCTACTCTCCCTCTTGTGAGATTTTACTATAATTTAAGCGTTCTTTCTGGTGCGGAAAGCAGGCAGCATTTTCGTTCTTATATGGCAACCGCTGGATGGGAATCAATGGAAAGATGGGCTTTATGCGACGATTTAATAAATGTAACAAAGGCGCTTGAACAGAACATTAAAAAAGGGGTGTCCGCGCCGAAAGGCAATATTGATATTGTAATGGCTCCTGAAGTTACGGGAATAGCTGTGCATGAAAGCGGGGGGCATCCGTACGAGGCAGACCGCGTGTTGGGTCGCGAGGCAGCGCAGGCTGGCGAATCCTTTATTACGCCGCAGATGATAGGAAAAAAAATCGGGAGCAATATTGTTAATATAGTAGACGACCCTGCGGTTGAAGGCGGTGCAGGTTACTACAAATACGATGATGAAGGCATAAAAGCCAGAAGAAAGTTCATGGTTAAAAATGGAATAATAACAGAGCTTATGCATAATCGCGAGACTGCCGCAGAGCTTGGAATGGAAAACAATGCAGGTGCGCGCGCCTCAAATTTTGACCGGGAACCAATTGTGCGCATGAGCAACACATTTCTTCTTCCCGGAGAGCATGGAGATGAAGAGATATTTAACGGAATAAAATTAGGCGTTTATCTGAAAAATTTTATGGAGTGGAATATAGATGACAGAAGATGGAGCCAGAAGTATGTTGGCAGCGAAGCATATTTAATAAGAAACGGGGAAATTGCAGAGCCTGTAATCAAGCCTGCGCTGGAGATAACGACGCCGGCTCTCTATTCTGCCATAGACGCTGTCGCAAAAACAGTTGAGTTTACTGGCGGCAATTGCGGAAAAGGCGAGCCCATGCAGGCAATACCTGTCTGGATGGGTGGTCCGCACGTAAGACTTAGAAATATACGTCTTGGGGGGGTTTGATGGAAAAAAATATAGAAAAAATTGCAGCATATTCTTTAAAGAAATTAGAGAAAGAGGGGGCAATCGATGCTGTTGTTTTAACATCAAGCGGAAAATCACACCAGATAAAAACCGTCAACAATAAAATAGTATCTGCAAACGATTATGTGAAAACAGATACAGAACTGTTCGCCTCATTCAACAAACGCATAGTTTCCGCCAACTTGGAAAAATACACCATAGAAAATGCCGATAGAATCATACTATACATGAAAAATGTCGCGAAACATATCCCTCCAAAAGAGGATTATAATGGCATAGCGCACGGGCCTTTCAAATACTCAAAGCAAAAATTTGACCCTCTTATTAAAGAGCCTGGCTTGCGCGGCATTGAACTTAGCGAGGATGCTGTAAAATCGGCGCTTAATGCCGGTGCAAAGCGGGTTGCAGGACAGATGCAGCTTGATTACAAAAAATTGCTTCTCTTAACTTCCGGAGGCGTGAACGCTGAAACGGAAGCAACAGAGGCATATTTTTCAGTCCGCGCGTTTGCAGATAAGGATGCGAGCGGCGCAAAAACCGCATGCTCTTTAGAACTTGAAAAAAATAATGCTGTGCAAGCGTCTGTCGCGGCCGGAAAACTTGCAGCGAGCTCAAAAAAGCCAAAACAAGGAAAGCAGGGAAGATATGATATTCTTTTTGATCCGCTTTCGTTTGCAGCGCTTCTTAACAATGTTGCAGATGCCGCATCCATATTTTCGGTGGAATCAGGAGACTCTTTTTTTGAGGGAAAACTTAATGAAAAGGTGGCAAATGATAATATTACTCTTTATGATGATGCGACGCACCCCGCAGGCATAAATTCAATGCCGTTTGATATTGAGGGCGTTCCAACCAAGAAAAATATAATCATCAAGGACGGCGTTTTAAAAACATATTTGCATAACAGCTCAACAGCCAAGAAGTATGGCGTACAGAGCACTGCAAACGCAGGCCTCGTTATGCCTCACTCATGGAATATGGTGCTAGAGAAAGGAACACAAAGTTTTGATGAAATGCTTTCAGGAATAAAGAACGGATTATATATCAGCAATGTTTGGTACACGCGCTTCCAGAATTATCTGACGGGCGAGTTCTCAACCATACCCCGCGATGCGATATTTATGATTGAGAACGGAAAAATAACAACGTCTGTGGTAAACATACGCATAGTGGATTCTTTCTTGCGCATGTTAAAGAACATAACGGCTTTGGGTAAAGATGTTGAGCAGATAAAAAGTTGGGAAGCGGAAATACCCGCATTTACGCCTCCTGTTCTTGTAAAAAACGTCATGATAACAACATCTACAAAATAAGAACTTTTTAAAACCAACAGAAACCTTTTTATATTAAGTATCTCAAGATTTAATACGTCTTATAACAAGGGGCGAATATATGAAAATCAAGGTTATTTTGATTGCTGCAATGTTTTTATTCGCTTTTTCCGGCGTCGCGCTTGCGCAGGCAACAACTTCTGCTGATAATACGATTGCAAACTTTTCCAATAATAAGATAACCATTGACAGCGTTAAGGCAGATTTGAGCAGCAAATATGTAGCAGGAGCTCTTACAAAATCTGATTTGAGGAAAGTTATAACAGCAGCCTACAACCATAACAAGCTGAAAAGGGCTGACTTAAGATTTATTCTCGGACAAATGTACAAGGACGGGAAGCTCACAAGAGCTGACTTGAAATGGATTCTTGTTCAGGCATACAATAACAACGAACTTACAAGGGACGATTTGCGTTTTCTTATAGCCGAGGCATACAAAGCAGGCGAACTCACAAGGGCGGATATTAAGTTTCTTACAACAGAAGCTTACAAGGCGGGAGAGCTAAAGCGCTCCGATATTGCCTGGCTCATAACCCATGCATACAATGCTGGCGAACTCACAAGGGATGATATGAAATGGCTGATTGCAGAAGCATACAAAGCAGGCGAACTCAACCGCGAGGATTTGCGTGAGATAGTGGTTGCCGCATACAAAGCAGGCGAATTCACAAGGGACGATATGAAATGGGTGCTTATACAGATGTATAAGAACAGTGAGCTAACGCGCGAGGATCTTCGCGTTGTTATAACAGCAGCCTACAATCACGGTCAGCTCACAAGGGCTGATATAAAATGGCTTTTGACGCAGGCGTATGCTGCGGGTGAGCTCACAAAGGATGACGTGACATGGATTTTGAGGGAAGCTTACAAACGCGGCGAGCTGCGAAAAACCGATGTTGTTTGGATATTGAACGAGGCATACAAAGCAGGCGAACTCAAGCAAACGGACATAAGCGAAGCTGATGTAACCGGAATCGCTGTTGAAACCCAGCCTGCTGCAGTGCCAAGCGTTGAAACAATTTCGGAGCCGAATGCGGACACCGCGGCAACTGCCACAACAGCAAAAACTTTTGACGACTCAAAAACCGCAGCGCCAGCAGAATCAGTCATAAAG
>JAVHRC010000096.1:0-4420 GCA_036171435.1 Candidatus Aenigmatarchaeota archaeon | reverse complement strand
AGCAAAAACTTTTGACGACTCAAAAACCGCAGCGCCAGCAGAATCAGTCATAAAGACGAAGCAGGCATGGATGCTTTACAAGTATGCATTAATTCCAACGGAGAAGCACAGGGTTGGAATGGAAGCGCTCATAGGATATGTTGAATCAATTGGCAAGGGCTCCTCAACTCTTGTGACATTGAAAGACCAGTTTATTTCTCTTAGAGACCAGCTGCAGTCAGCCGCGGAGAAAAACGACTATTCCGGCGGAAAAACAATAATCAGCCAAATGAAGGATGTTGTCTCCAACTTTAGGGCTGAAACAAAGACTCTTGTTGCAGGCAACGAAACTGCTGCAAAGGCTGCGCTTAACGCTGCGCTTGAGCAGAACAGCGACTACTTCGACTCTCTTGTAACCGAGGCGAGGGAATCCAAAAAGGACAGGAATCTTGAGTTCTTTGACCTTGCGAATGCTCGCGCGCAGGGAAGGATTGACAAGGCAAAAACCAACGGCGCTGATGTGACAGCCCTGCAGGCAAAGCTTGACGAGATAAAGGAATTGAGAAGCGACCTGATAGACGCGATGAGCGCGGGTATTGAATCATGCAAGGGAGAAGGCTTGGGAAAATGCAATACAACGGAATCGCAGGCATATGTGGCTCTAAAGGAACAGATAGAAAGCAAATATAAGGAACTTGTGGAGCTGGCAAAATCTGTTGGACAGTCGCAGAAGATTTCAAACGCAATAACAAAGGCAAGGGAGATTATTGCAAACGGGGAGAAGACATTGAACGCAGCAGCAGCGCGCGGCACTGACGTGTCCGCATACAGGGCAAGCCTAACGGAAATAACGGGCCTTGTAAATTCCGCGGAAACAAAATACAAAAGCGGCGACTTTTCTGGCGCAGCAGAAGACCTGAAGCAGGCGCAGGAAAAGTTTAACGCGCTAAAAAACAGCATTCCAAAGAGGGGAACACAATGAACAAAAAATATATTATTTTGGCAGGCATTGTATTGCTTGTATTGGCATTGGTTTATTATATGGTTAGCAATCCTGCGCCTTCCACAGGGCAGCCGCAGGGTTCTGCCGTGGTTGAAGGAGATATAACGGCTCCGACCGCAGGCATGCAAATAGAAAACATACAATCAAGCACAGACGAGAATGTGGATATGGGCTCATTAATCTGAGCCTCTTTTTCTTTAGAATTACTCCAGCATCTCTTCAATCTTCTTTTTCAGCGGTTCCTTGCCGCCGAAGCCTACCATTGTATCAGCATACTCGCCGTTCTTGAAGAACAAAAGCGTGGGAATTGACATTATTCCGAACTGCGCTGCGGTTTGCGGGTTCGCGTCAACATCAAGCTTTCCGAAGGCAATCTTTCCGGCGAACTCGCGAGCAAGTTCGTCAATCACTGGAGCCATCATTTTGCAGGGACCGCACCAGACAGTATATGCGTCTATAACCACAACAGGATATTTCTTGATAAAATCGGAGAAATCTGAATCCGTGAGTTTTACTGGCTCCGACAGCACTTCCACTTTTTTCTTCATCTGTTCCATCTTTTTCTTTTTTATCTCGGTGATGCCTGGCATAAGAATCAAACATTCTTCGTCTTTCAGACTTATATGCTTTTTCCTGCATATAGTCATATGACAAAAATGATAGGAATTAAATCGATGATTGACAATATTAAGGAAGAGATAAGCTATGCTATGCACGGATATTTTGAAAAATCTTCTGTTTCGTTTGTTTTAGAGGGAACACGCGATAAAGAAGGAAATATATGCAGAAGATTATATCATCTGAGAATCTGATATAAAACTTTCCCTCAAGTCTTCCAGCGCGAGCAGGAGCGGGTTCTTCTCGCCTTTTATTTTTTCCCATGTTTCCGGCTTCAGGCAATTGATGAGCGGAATTCCCGTCTTTTTGCAAGCCTTCTCAAGCGCGGCAAAAGTTTCCGAAGGCTTCAAAAAGCAGAAATATTTCTCGTACTTGTGTGCGCGCAAATAATTCTCAATCCGTTTCTCTGTGACGGAAATATATTTTTTCTTTATTTCCGGCGTTTCCTCCCACTCAGGCCAGTCATAGCTGTTGAAAGGATACTTGTTCGCGAACTCGTAAGGAATCACGCCCGGCGAACTTAGCACAACAAGATGAATATCATTTCTTTTGCCGATTATCTTTGCAATCTCGCGGTGAAGCTTGGAATTGTAATAAGGTTTTGTGAAAGTGCAAGGAAGGAATAATACTGTTTTTTTCTCTTTCGGAACTTCGTAAAACCTGCAGATATAATCCTGCCAGACCTCGAAGTGCTGATGCATAAGCTCTTTTTCCGAGGCGCCATTTATCGGTTCCTGCTTCTCTTTTGAGAATCGCGGCACAAAGGAAAAATTATTGAAGTCAGTTTCTATTTTAGGATTGCTCTTGAATGGTGCTATCGCCTCTTCAAACTGTTTTTTATCAAGAGGCTTCCATTTTCCGCTAATCCACAATTCATACAGTGGCGCTAGCGAATGTGGAAATACATTTATCAGGACAATCTCGTCGCCGTATTTGTCTGCAAGTTCGACAGATTTTTTTAATGATTCGGCTCCGCCGAAAGGAAGCCCTATCATTAGATACGTTCGCAGCCTGAAGGATTTTTCATGCAAAAGTTTTGCTGCACTGACATAATCTTCCGTTAAGAAACCTTTGTTGTACTTCCTGAGAACCGCATCGTCGCCGGATTCCAAGCCTATTGCAACAGTAAGCTTCGCGCCGGCAAAATCTTCCAAACTTTCTTTTGTTATGTATTCCGGCCTTGATTCAATAATAAGCTCCATCCCGGAAGCGGCGCATTTTCCTGCAACATACTTTCTTATTGCCTTCGGGAACTGCGCATCATCAAGAAAGGAACCGGAGGCAAATATTTTCAGCCTGTCTATGCGCTCCTTTCCCATCTCATGGAAAAAGCCATCAATTGTTTTCTTCAGCTCGTGTATTCCCATTCTTGGCGAAGCCAGCCTTCCCCAGCCGCAGGCAAAGCATTTTCCCCACGAGCATTTTCCGCTGTTCAGCAAAAGGGTTTTTTCATTCATAATATCATTTGCATATTCTATTTTCAGCAATTTAAGCGATTCCATATTTAACCGGGTGTTATGAAATTTAAAAGCCTTTCCAGCAGCCGGCTTGCAAAACTTAAATATGGGCTTTCAGAATAAGTCTTAGATATTATGTCATTGAAATTCATCAGAAGGCACAAGAAAGCGATATCTCCGCTTATAGCCACCGTGCTTCTAATAAGCTTCACTTTCACGATTGCCGCCATCCTTGCGGGATGGGGCCAGAACATAAGCACCCAGACCCTTAGCAAATCTGAAAAGCAAAGTCAGCTGTTTGTAAAATGCGGAGGGGGAACAATCAAATATCTGGATATAGGCTCATCCAATCCGTTGATGATAGGCAACCAGATAAAGGCGCTTATCGAGGTTGACGGAGTTTCGCTCGGCAACTTTACTTTTCAGGTAACTTTAAGCAACCTGGACATCAAATATCTTTCTGACAGCACAGGAACCTCCATAGGCCCAGGAGCGCGCAACAGGGGAACAATAATATCGGAGCCCACAACGATAGCCAGGGAAAATATAACTTCCGTGACAATCACGTCAAATTGTACCGAAGCCAGGACGGATTCAAGGCCGCTCGGATAGCGTATATTTGAGTTAAAAGTCTTTTTCCTGATTTCTGTTATATTATTTGTTTCATTGTCACGGTCTCATCCGGCGCGAATGACTTGTTCCAGACGCGGACTTCGTCGATTGTGCCGTTGAAAACGCTTCCTATTATAAAATTTGCAGTGGAAGAATTAATTGCTCCTGTTCTTGTTTGAACTTCTTTTAATCCCCCATTTACATATAATTTAAAATTATTCGCAACCGCGTTTTTATCATAAGTTCCATCAATATGATACCAAATATTTGAATCTGTATAATCCCAATCTGCTCTGGGCTCCCAGACATCTACAATTTTAACAAAAAACGCGAACCTTTTGGTAGCATCTTCGCGTGTTCGAAAAAGAAGATTGTTTCGGGAGACTATGGTTGCGTAATTGCTTATTCCTTCTGGCGCAATTGGTTTCGCCCATGCCGCAACCGTAATTACATCCGTGATATTCAAGATCGTTCCATTCCCCGCATCAACATAATCATCCACGCCGTCAAACTGTAGACCTTTCCCAAATCTTCCATCTGCCCAAGTCGGCCCGTTGATTAATGTTCCGACATTCCCGTTCCCGCTGTCATCATATGCTTTGTTTCCCTCCTTCGTCAAAATTCCAGCTTCCAACCAAACCGTTCTTGTTTGGCTGAACATCAACTAATGATTGCGCAACAGCAGCTCCGTTAGAAATTTTCAGGTTGCGCTTGCCGAAAGGAATTTGCCACAGGCCTGAAACATTTACAA
>JAVHRC010000095.1:0-8345 GCA_036171435.1 Candidatus Aenigmatarchaeota archaeon | reverse complement strand
CGGGAATTTATAAAGCTTCGATATAGAATGATTATCTCCGCAACCAGAACGGCTTTTTTATTCGCAACGCCGCTACCAGCGTTTCCGTATTTCATATCAATCACTATCGCAGTTTCTGCAGAGTCCTGTTTGGTTTCAATAATATGAAACCCTATTTTTCGGTTTCACCAGACGTTTATATAAGGTTTCATTATTATGAAACTATGCATGAAGACAGTAATTGAGCTGAAAGATGTCAGCAAGACATACAAGATGGATGAGATTGAAGTCCCTGTGCTGAAGGACGTAAGCCTGAAAATAAGCGAGAAGGAATTCGTGGCGATAATGGGGCCGAGCGGCTCGGGAAAATCAACTTTGCTGAACATGGTAGGCTGCCTTGACAGGCCGTCATCCGGAAAAATATTTCTGGACGGGATCGACATCTCCACGCTCAACGACTCGGAGCTGGCAAAGCTGAGAGGAAGAAAAATAGGATTTGTTTTCCAGTTTTTCCATCTTTATCCCACGCTGACAGCAAAAGAAAATATTGAACTGCCAATGATGATTATTGAATTGGACAAAGAAACGAGGGAAAAAAGGGCGGAAGAACTTTTGAAACTTGTCGGGCTGGAAAAGCGGGCGGGACATTTGCCATCGCAGCTATCGGGCGGCGAGAGGCAGCGCGTTGCAGTTGCGCGGGCACTGGCAAACAATCCCTCGCTGCTCTTGGCTGACGAGCCCACAGGCAACCTTGACTCAAAAAAAGGAAAGGAGATAATAGACCTTTTTATCAAGCTGAACAAGGAGGGAAGAACCATAGTCATTGTAACGCACGATCAGCAGATTGCGTCTTACGCAAAGGACATGATAAAAATAAAAGACGGGATGATTCAAAGGGTGATAAAATGAAAAAAGATTTAGTTTTCGCTTCGCTTATGCTGGCAATCCTGCTGGCGGCAAACACGGCTTTGGCTGCAGAGCCTCTGGTTCAGGCTTCATTTTCCTCAAATCCTGTGACAGCAACCCCCGGGAACGACGGCTATATCCAGATGATTTTGAAGAACGCGGGAACTGTGGCAACAGGCAATATTAAAATATCAAGCGTGTCCATGGATTCGAATATAATTACTTCGGGAACATGGATAGGCGACCTTAGCCCTTTGGGCGCCGGCGATTCCGTAGCGTCCTTGTTCAAGTTCACTGTCTCTAGCAATGCGCCTTCCGGCTTATATCCTGTGACTTTTTATATCAACTACGGCGTTGACTCCACATCAAGAACGATTAATCCGAATGCAATAATAAATGTCCAATCACCCTCCGTCTTGGAACTTACTTCCATAGACCCTTCTTCGTTAAAGCCCGGAGATAAAATCAACCTGACGTTTACCATAACAAACAAGGGGAGCAATCCGGTTTCCAACGCGGTTTTCACATGGACAAGCTCCGGCAACGCAATCTTGCCGCTTGGTTCAGACAACCGGATGCTGATGCCTTCGATCGGTTCCGGCGCAGATTACAAGATACCTGTGGAAGTTTCCGTGAGCCCTTCGGCAGCGCCAGGAGTTTATCCATTAAGCATAACACTCCAATACTCGGACAAGTCCGGCACAAACCAGACCATAAATTCTGTCGCGGGAATCAAAATAAGCGGCGATACTAATTTTGACGTGGTTGCGCAGGATTCTTCGGCAGGCTCCACCACGCTGGCCGTAGCCAACATAGGCGCGAATGCGGGCCAGTCCGTTATCGTTAGCATTCCGAGCCAGGAAAATTTCAGGGTCGTCGGGACATCTTCCAGCGTCGTAGGCAACCTGAATGCCGGCGACTACACGCTCGCAACTTTCCAGCTTGCGCCCGCAAGAGCCGCCAACTTTTCCGCTGGCGGGGAAAACCTTGTCGTGGAAATTTCATATACTGACGCACTCGGTGTAAGGAGAATTGTTCAAAAAAATGTCATGCTGAACGCAGCGGCTGCAGCCGGAAACTTTACAGGAATCAGAAGCGCGCAGCAGCGCGGCACAGCGCAAACCAACGGCAGCGGCGGGCTTACCTACATAATAATCGGCGTCGTCGGAATCGTTGCAATAGTTGCGTTCTTCAAAATCAGGAAAATGAGGAAAACGAGGAAAAGTGAGAAGAAATGAAAATCAGGGATATCGTAAAGCTTTCTCTGAACAACCTCTCGCACAGGGGCATGAGAAGCTGGCTGACAATTCTTGGAATAGTCATCGGCGTGGCTGCTGTTGTAGCGATACTCTCAATGGGCGCGGGACTGCAGCAAAGCATATCATCCCAGCTTGGCGGCTTGGGCACCGACATTCTTACCGTTTCTCCGGGATTCAGCAGGGCAGCCGGAGCCGGCTTTCAAGGATTTGGCGGCGGGGAAAGGGCATCAACGCAAAGCCAGAACCTGACAATAAGGGATTTGCAAGTCATAAAATCCGCTCCCGGAATCAGCGTTGTTAATGGAATTGTATCCGGCAGGGCTGACACAGTCTATCTTGCGCAAACAGTATCCGCATCAATTCGCGGAGTCGACCCGCTGGCATGGAGGGAAATAACAACTTCCGCATTGGACTCGGGCAGGTATCTCGCGCCGGGCGACGGGAACTCGGTTGTCATCGGATACAATATTGCGAACACGGTGTTCAAGCAGCCTCTGCGAATTAACACGCAAATAGGCATCGGCGGGAAATCGTTTAACATTGTCGGAATACTGCAGGCGTCCAGCGGGATAAGCGGCCTTGGCGGGGACGACAGCGCGATTTATATGCCGATAACCGCGGCAAGGACTGTCATAACCAACGTGGTCTCGAACCAGTTCTCGTCAATACAGTTGAAAGTTGCGGACGCAAGTGCGATTGACCAGACAACAAGCTTCCTCAACCAAAGGCTTATGCTTTCAAGGCATGTCACGAACAGCACTGTGGACTTTACAATCACGTCCGCGGCGGCAATACAGCAAACGCTTTCAAGCGTGATAGGAACCTTGAGCTTGTTCATCGGCGGCATCGCCGCAATATCGCTGCTTGTCGGCGCAGTGGGGATAGCGAACACGATGTACATGTCCGTGCTGGAGAGGACAAAACAAATCGGGACGCTGAAAGCATTGGGAACCACGAACTCTGAGATTATGAAAATGTTTTTGATTGAATCAGCGATGATCGGCTTTATCGGCGGCCTGATAGGCGTTTTCCTCGGGCTCATCGCCTCCGGAACGCTTTCCGAAATCGGATTCAGGCTCGCGGGAGCCACCGGAAGGGCTGGCGCGGGAGCAAGCATGACTGTCGTCAGTCCGGAACTGGTTTTGTTTTCTATGGGCTTCTCGGTTTTGATTGGTATGGTTTCCGGATTCCTGCCCGCAAGAAGCGCGGCAAAACTGCAGCCCGTTGAAGCGCTGAGATATGAGTAGAAGATTTGGAGTATGCTTTTCTACATGATAAGTTTCAAGAAAATCGCAAGAAACGTTATAGCACCCTGAAAACAAGCACATAATCCTGATACCTGTCCGAGTTGTCATACACTTTCTGGAACTTGTCTGACGAATCCAGATAATTGAGCATTTTCAAGCTTATCGACTCGCCGTAAGGCGCGATTGATATTGTGAAACTCGGCACGAATACATAGTCAAAGCCGTGAAGCTTCAGGTGCTCGTAGGCGGTATCGTTATTCGTAAGCTGTATGAATCCCTGGTCAGGAAGATTTACTGTGCTGTTCCTGCTGCAATGATACGCGACGTGCTGCGCGTATGTTGAAAATACATAAGAATCTTTCGGCGTGTTCCTGTCAACCCAGTTGCACGCGTCAAAGAATCCCGCGGAAAAGCTCTTTACGCCTTTCATGGTGTTGAGCTTGTCTGCACCGTAAATCCACAGCGATGAAAGGATGAGCAGGATGAGAATTATCCCGACTATTACTCCAAATTTAACGTGAAGTTTTTTCAGGAAATCAAAGCCGTCGTTCGCAAATATCCCGGCAATGATTGCTAGCGAGGCAAAGCCGAAAAGCGTGTATCTCGGCGTGTCCTCCGCGCGGCCGCCGAAGAACGACTGCTGGAGCAGCACAACAAGAAATATGAAGAACCATACGCCGACAAAAAGGCTTAGCTTGTCCTTCCGCAGGGCAAGGCTCGCGAGCCCGAAAAACAAAAGTATCGCAACAGCCCAGCCGAAAGCGAAATTGAAATAAGCGGGGAAACCCATTTTCACAACGGACGCGCCCGTCCCCGATTGCGCCGAGGCGCCAAGATTGCTGCCTTCGCCAGTATAGGGCGCAAGCGTCACGTCATATTTCGGGGAACAGTCGCCCGGCAGGAAATTATAGCAAAATCCTTTGTAAAGAACGAAGTTTCTTGCCAGCCACGGCGCCAGCAAGACTGCCGCTATTGCCAAAATTATCACGAGCGTTTTTATTGAACCAATGACCGCAGTCTTGTCTATTTTCCTGTGCCTGAAAACTCGGCCCGCGTTCAGAAGAATGAAATATAGGACAAAAACGGGAATTATGAAAATTCCGGTTGTGTCCGTTAGCAGGGCGAAGCCCGAAAATATTCCCGCAAGGATTGCGCTTTTCCTGCTCTTGTGCACAAAAGCATGAAATCCGAAAATGGCTGCGGCAGTGAAAAACAAGGCGAGGGAAGTTTCCACATAATTCAGCACGCCGTATGTCGCCAGCCCTGGAATCATTAAGAAGGTAAAAGCCGCAACCATTCCCGCCTTCGGCAACCCGTTCTTTTTCATGAAAATATAAATCATCAGCGAAGTCAGTATCGAAAAGACTGGCAGCAGCATCTTGTTCCCAATCTCCCCGAATATTCTGGAAAACGCAACGAACATATAGTAAAGCGGCTTTACCGAAAAAAGATTGTGCATCACAGCGGTCTGGAAATATGGGTGGTAAACAGGTATCATCAGGTTCTGCTCTATCCATTTGCCGTTGACAGCATAGTTGTTCTCGTCCCCGAACACGATGGGGCTTGAAAGAGCTACAAGATAATAAAAGATTGCTGCAATTGCAACGAGCAGCAAAACAGCTATATTCGTGTTGATGTATTTTCTGAAACTTTCAAAATCCATAAAACCACTTTTTAAATCAGATTAAATTAGGGATGAAATATATAAATAGTGCGGCAAAGGTTGAGTTAATATGAGAATATCCATCTCCGTGATAATCCCCTGTTATAATGCAGAAAGTACAATAATGCGCACTCTGGAAGCTCTCGACAGGCAGACAGTGAAAAGCTTCGAGGTCATTCTTGCTGACGACGGCTCGAAAGATGGAACGGTTTCTGAAGCAAAGTCATTCAAACCGCATAACTTCAAACTCACCGTTATCACGGAAAAGCACGCGGGCCCGGCTGCGCAAAGAAACCGCGGCGCGGAAAAGGCGAAAGGCGAAATATTGCTGTTCACGGACAGTGACTGCGTTCCCGACAACAAGTGGGTTGAAGAGATGACAAAGCCATTCTCTGATAAGGCTGTGGTAGGCGTATCCGGAACTTACCGCACGCTTAACAAGGAAAAGCTGATAGCAAGGTTCGAAGGCTACGAAATAGCAAAACGCCATGAAAAACTTGCAAGGCAAAAATACATTGATTTTATCGGCTCTTTCTCCGCAGGCTACAGAAAAAATATTTTTCAGAAATTCGGCGGGTTCAGCGCAGACTTCAAGAAAGCTGACGCGGAAGACCCGGAGCTTTCCTTCAAGATTGCAAAAGCCGGATACAAGATGGTTTTCAATCCGAATGCTGTTGTGGCGCATCCGCACGTTGCCACAATAAAAAAATTCTGGGGGCAGAAATTCTCGCGCGGATACTGGCGCGTTTTGCTCTACAAAAAACATCCCGAGAAGATGAAAGGCGACAGCTATACTGGAAAGGAAGTCCAGCTGTCGCTGGTATTTTTGGCGGGATTCCTGCTTTCTTTCGCAGGATTCTTTCTGGCATTATCATTCAGAAACATTTCCGCGGCAAATACGCTTGCCGGAGCCGCAATCATATCCCACACGCTGTTCTATCTCGCGAACTTCCCAACGATAGTTTTCATGATTCAAAAAGAGAAAAAAATGGCAATATTCGCCCCTATGATAATTTTCATCAGGACGCTGGCTTGGGGGTTGGGGTTCGCGTGGGGTTTGATAAACCTAATTTTGAAAAGAAGTGATTAGAATGAAAATAAAAGAAACGGTCAACAAAGTAAACTCAATTATTGAGGAAAATGAACATCTTGTAAATTTTACTGCATTAGTTGTGGCAATAGTAGCATTAATTATAGCGATTATTGCATTTATTTCGATTCCTACGGTAAATGCTAAACCAATATCTGTTGTTGATTTTTGTCCATCAATAACAATAGCCGGCGGCTCTTGTGATATAAGAAATACCTGCGGGGAAAAGAAAACAGAATTTAATATTTCTTGCTTAGAAGGGTATGATAGTGCTTATTATCAATATCAAATAATTTCTAATATTTACAATAAAGGTTCGGCATTGGCAACAAATATAGAGATGACAATTCAATTTGAAAATAATACTTTAGTTATGATGAATAGCGATACGGAGCTGTCTGAAGGAGTGATAACTATAGGAGAAAATGGAGCAACAAGACTATCTAGAATAGCATGTCAAGATAGATGTCTTTTTTGGGGAAATGAAATACCTGTTTTGAAACCATCAGATTCGTCTGAATTAAAATTAACCTTTGAAAGACGTGATTTTAAACAATTACCTAAATATGTGAAATTTATTCTATACCAAGATGGCGAAATTAAAGGCGAAAAAACAATCAATATCAATTATAAACAAAACAATAATAGCTTTCCTAATCTTGTGCCGCAACAGATTGACGGCATTGTTAGTTATAAAAATATAGCAGCTAACAATGCAACGGTTTTTGTTAAAAATATGAGAACCGGAGAAGTTATGACTACTACAACTAATGAACTTGGTCAATATCTTCTGGACTTATCGAACATGAAATCAAATACTTTTTACAAAGACTTCATATCTGTTACAGCCTGTTTTAAGAATATTTGTTCTGAAAAACAAATTGAAGCCGATACAGTGTTAGGAGCAAATGAAGTCAATATCAATATTGAATGAGGTATTAAAGATGAATTCCAAGCGAAAGCTCAAAATCCTCGTGACGCACGAGCTGTTCATGCCGGACTTCGCGGGCGGCGGCGAGAAGATTGTTTACGAATACACGAAGCGCCTCGCGGAGCGCGGCCATGACGTGACTGTGCTGACAACAGGAAACCCGAAAATAAAAAGCTATGAAGGAATAAAAACAATCCGCATTCCGATTCCGCGCTACTCGTTCAACCTCGCGGTTCCTTGGATTCTGAAATACGCAAGAAACGCGGACATAATCCAGACAAACAACTACAACGCGGCTTTGCCTTCTTTCATCGCCGGAAAAATGCTGCGAAAGCCTGTCGTATGCATAGTTCACGGCGTTTACGGCAAACGCTGGAAGGAAATGCGCGGAAGATTTTTTGGAAATCTTTCAGCGCTGATTGAGAAAGTCCAGCTCAGGCATAATTATGACAAAACAGTTTTCTACAGCGATTTCGCGCGCGAGCAGGGCGCTGAAATAGGCATAAGAAACAAGACTGAAGTTTTTTATCTCGGCATTGACCCACGGGAGTTCAAGCCAGAGAAAAAGGAAAAATATGTTCTTTTTGTCGGCCGTCTTGAAAAGCAGAAAGGAATTGAGAATCTTCTTTCTGTTGCGAAACAACTGCCTGACATAAAATTCAAGCTTGTCGGAAAAGTGGATATTGAGAAACTGAAAAAATCAGCGTCAAAAAACGTGGAGTTTCTCGGAGTAAAAACGGGGAAGGAACTGCAGAATCTTTTTTCCCGCGCGCTTGTCTTTTGTTTGCCTTCCGTTGCCGAGACATTCGGGCTGGTTTTGCTCGAAGCGATGGCTTCGGGCTGTGCAATAGTTTCCACTGTGCCGCTGGATTATAGGGGCGTTAAGTTGCAATACGGCGACAACGTTGCCTTGAAGAATGCAATAATGAAATTTATGGACAATCCGAAACTTGCGGAAAGGCTCGGAAAGGAAAACGTGAAGATTGCGAAAAAATACGACTGGAAAGTCTTTGTTGACAGTCTGGAGAAGATGTATTACGAACTGTTGAAAGGGAAAAGCAATATTAAGAAATTTTAATATCTCCAATTTTTGGAACACAAATCCATGCACTCATAATTCCAAAACCTTTTTTGTTGATTTTGAATGGCTTGATTTTTTGCGGATTTGTCAAAAAGATGAGCATGCAATATTTCTTGTTCTTATTTAGCTCAAATGATTCAACAATGTTATTAACAGAAATCTCTTTTCCATATTTCTCCAGAATATTCC
>JAVHRC010000094.1:0-1852 GCA_036171435.1 Candidatus Aenigmatarchaeota archaeon | reverse complement strand
ACAGCGAAAAGATTGAGGAGTTTTTCCGGGAATTCTATCAGAAGGAGATTCTTGCGGCTGCGAAACTCGGAAAGAAGTCCATAACAGTGGATTTTGACGCTTTTGACAGGCACTGCAGGCTTATAGCAGAGAAACTTCTGAACGACCCGGAAACAATGATTCCGGAGATAGAGAAGGCCGCTTCCGATGCGATAGTTTTGCCAGAAGTAGAGGGTGTTGCAGATTTTCGCGTAAGATTCAAAAACCTGCCGGAACACCAGATGATAAGAATCCGCTCATTGAGAAGCGAGCACATCGGGAAGTTCGTTTGCGTTGACGGAATAGTAAAAAGGGCAGGAGAGGTAAAGCCGAAAATCGACGTCGCCGAATTCGAGTGCGAGTGCGGGAACAAGATTTCCGTGAAGCAGACTGAAGAATTATTGCGGTACCCGTCGGGATGCGACATGTGCGCGAACAAGCGCGGCTTCAAGCTCATTGACACAAAACTTTTCGATTCGAGATGGGTTGTCATCGAGGAGCCTTTTGAAATGACGTCCGGGGAAAAACCGGGGCAGGTTTCAGTCTATTTGAAGGAAGACCTCACCGCACCGGAACTGCAGAGAAAATGCGACCCGGGAAACAGGATAAAGGTCACGGGAATTATAAAGGAAATGACACTCAAGACGAAGGGCGGCGCAAGAAAAGTCCAGTCAGATATTTTTGTCGAGGCAAACCATGTTGAGCCTGCGGAGATAGAATGGGATGAAGTTGAGATAAGTAACAAGGACGTGGAAGCCATAAAGGCTCTGGCATCAGACCCGAATGTTTATAAAAGAATTGTCGCATCAATAGCGCCTTCTATTTATGGATTGGAAGAAGTGAAGGAGGCAATACTTCTGCAGATGATGGGCGGCGTCCAGCAAAAGCTTCTTGACGGCACAAGAGTCAGGGGAGACATTCATATTCTTCTTCTGGGAGATCCTGCAGTCGCGAAATCACAATTGCTCAAAATGGTCTCGCAACTTATTCCAAGAGGGAGATATGTAAGTGGTAAGGGTGCAACTGGAGCCGGCTTGACAGCCACAGTTTTCCGCGACGAGGAACTTATGGGAGGCTGGGTTCTCGAGGCTGGCGCGATGGTGCTCTGCCATAAGGGAGTCATAGCGATTGACGAGTTTGACAAGATGAACAAGGATGACCAGATTGCAATGCACGAGGCGCTCGAACAGCAAACCATTTCGATAGCAAAGGCTTCCATTATTGCGACATTGCCCGCGCAAGTATCTGTTTTAGCGGGCGCAAACCCGAAGTTCTCGAGGTTTGACGTTTATCGCCCTCTTATGGAGCAGACCGATATTCCGGACACTTTGCTCAGCAGGTTTGACTTGAAGTTTGCGTTGCGCGATGTTCCGGACAAGGATAGGGATGAAAAAATAGCGTCGCACATTCTCGAGAGCAGGCTCAACCCGGAAATAAGAAAGCCGGAAATCTCGCAGGAATTTATGAGAAAGTTCATTGCATATATGAGGCAGAATTGCCATCCGAGAATGACAAAGGAGGCGCTCGAGAGGATAAAGAATTTCTACGTAACGATGAGGGGAATGTACAAGGGCGAGGACACTGTGGCGATAACGTTAAGGCAGAACGAGGCGTTGCTCAGAATGGCGGAAGCTTCTGCGAAAGTCAGGTTCAGCCAGGTTGCAGAGGAGCAGGACGCGGAGCGCGCAATAAATATCATGAAAGTCTCGTTGCAGCAGTTCGGTTACGATTACGAGACCGGGAAGATTGACGTTGACCGCACCGAGGGAACTTCTTCCTCGCAGAGGAGCAAGATAAGAATCTTTATGGATGTGATTGAGGCGCTGGAGAAAAG
>JAVHRC010000093.1:4115-9183 GCA_036171435.1 Candidatus Aenigmatarchaeota archaeon | reverse complement strand
AGCGGCTGCCCCACAAGCTATCCGAACCAGCAGTTCACATGCTGCAGCACAAGCGGATATAGCGGTTGTCCCGGAGACACAAGGCCCGGCTGCGCAAGCTATGACCCCATACAGGGGGAAACGCCATGCTGCACTGCGAACGGATATTACACATGCACCAAGCAGGAGATTTGCACATCAAACGGATGCCAGAACGTGTGCACAACCAGCGACAAGACTTCTGACTTGTACTGTTCAAGGTGCGAATCATGCCAGGACACGATACTGAATTGCGGTGAAACATCCGTTGATGAAGGCGGTCCGTATTGCGGAGAGCCCTGCACGCTTCCCGTTACTCACACATACCAGACTCCCGGTACATATGGCAGCGGTTCTTGCGCCAACCCCGGGCAGAGCAGATGCCAAAACTATGCGCCGTCCGGCTATTATAACATCCAGTGCTTAAGCTTGTCAAGCTGTTCCAGCGGCGAATACGGCTGCATCTGGAACTGCCAAGGCACCACTGATGAATTTAACGTTGCTTCATGCAATGACAAGGTGCAGAACTGCGCAGAAACATGCGTTGACGGGGGAACGCAGTGCAATGCGGGAGCGCATGAAACGGACAATTCATATCTTGTTACCTTTGATTATACCCAGCCCGCCCCGCTGTTCGGGACAAATTTCACAACCGATGCAAACAGCTGGAACTGCGCGGACGGCATTGACAACGACCATGACTGCCTGACAGATTGCGCTGACCCCGACTGCGCAGGCAGCTTTGCATGCCCGCCAATTCCTACCGCCAGTTTGTCAATCAGTGCCTTGTTGCCTTGCACGGGCGACCCAACTACAACCTGGATAGACTGCGGAGCTTCGGCTACAATAAGCTGCCAGGACAAAAGCGGGACCGGCTGCAATCCAAGCAGCTATGGTTACGCTCTTTTTGGTTCAAATCCCGGAACATGCTCGGCTTCAAGATCATCCTATTCCTTGGGCGGTTCTGCAACGGTAACAGACCATAAATGGATATGCGCTTATGTGGAAGATAATTCCAAGAACAGCGGCGTGTCAGCTCCCATAGAGATTAAAGTCAACAGGACATTTACTATTGCCATAGATGCAAGGGCTTATGGCGAGATAGAGGTGCCGGCCGGAAGCGAGGTCAAAGCCTATTTGTGCGATCCTTCGCAATATTACTGCAACCAGGACGCGCAATATTTTGCAAGCGGCTCCGGCATTGTGGGAGATGACAAGAGGTTCATAATAACCATTGCGAAGGACCTTGTGCGCGGAACAAAATACAAGATAGGTGTGCAGACTGAAAGGGGATACGCGGAGAGCGAATTCACGGCATAGGGTGAAATATATTTATGCCGTGAATGAGCTAAGAGTTTACCGCATAAAGAAAAAGATGCATGGCATTTGCAAATGATTGAGTCTTATTTGAGGCATTGGTATGATGCATGAAAAAATATTTTTTATTGCCCTGTTGGCAGGAATAATGCTGTCTTCTGCAGCGTACGCAACCGGTACTCTGGTTGCAAAATCATATTCCGGAACCTTTACCGGAACAAGCCCGACAATAACTGTCGGCGGAAACTGCCCGCCGCTTAATGCCAGCATGGCTGTGACCGGCGTATGCGAGGGCTCAAGCGCCGTAGGCGGAGACTGTTCCAGCCTGCCCGTCGGATTGGGCATTTTCCAGAGACATGATATATATGGAAGCTGCGGATACCAATACTGCAGCAGCGGCTGCCAATACACTGCATCTTTTGCCACGGGAGAGGCCTGCACTGCCGTAGGTCCCGCAGGGTGGGATTTCGTCTGCTGCTATGCATCAAGTTGTCCCAGGACCGCAAGTTGCGGTGTGTCTTCATACATAAATCAGCAGGGCAAGCCTGCAACATGCAACGCGGGAGCAAACACGTATTACACGCCGTGCACAAATAATCCGCAGGCAACAATCGACGGCAAGGCATGGACATATTTAGGATACATAAACAACACTTATACCGGTTCTATCCCGATAGGCACGTATTCAAATCCGACTTCCACACCCGAAGGGTATGTGGGACTAAAAGTCCCGATAGGCAACCTTAAGATTGGAAGCAATACTCCGGCGTTGTTTGCCCAGACGGTCAATAAATTCGCATACACGCTTTACTGGACGGAGGAGACGGTCGCAACCGGCGGCGACAATGACGGCGACGGATACTACAACACGCAATGCACGCTTGGAAACGACTGCAATGACACTGACGCTAACGTGAACCCCGGGCATCTGGAAGTGCCAAACAACGGGAAGGATGACAACTGCGACGGTATCTTGGAAACGCTCTACATAAATTCGATGACCGACGTAACAAACAATTGCCCGTACAATTCTACGACGAGAACATACTCCTGCATGGGCTATGAGAACATAACCATTGCAAATGACTTGACTGTAACATATGACTGCGGCTCGCATTATGACTGCAGCACCACGTATTATAACGGTCCATGCAACCCAAGAAATATTATTTTCAAGGCTAACAATGTATTTTCCGCTAAGAACATTTACACTAACGTTCCCCACGGACCGGGAGGTTCTGTGTCAATCCAGGCAAAGAAAATAACAGCAACTTCCATCAACACTTATGGCGGGTCTTGCACTGGAGGTTCATGTGACTGTTCTATTCCAGACTGCGGCAACACTGGCGGGGCTATTACGCTGGCAGGAAGCGATATAAATATTCCGACACTTAATGCGGATGACGGGCGGGGCAACGGTGGAAGCGGAGGAGCAATCACTGTAACAGGAAACGTTACAAACATCCAGAACATTTATTCTAATGGGGCAAGTTATCGATGCTCCTATGGTTACGGTTACGAGGATGGTGACGGCTCTGGCGGGGCTGTTACAATCAAGTCCAAATATGCAAATATCAATACAATTTCAGCGAATGGTGCGAGCGGAGACTCCTGCAGTCAGGGAAGTTCGGGCGGCTCCGTAAAGATGGCCGTTGACAATATTACATTAGGCAGCATATCGGCAAACGGCGGCGGTCCGGGCGGCGCAGGCGGAAGCACGAAATTGTATGCGGACAATATAACCGTGGGCAGCATTTCGGAAAACGGCGCGTTTGGCAGCTTTGGTAGCGGCTGTTGCCGCTGGCCGGGAAGCGGAGGGTTTGTGGGGATTTTCACCGACGGCAACTATTCCATCCCAGCAATATCTTTAACCCCGGGCTCGACGTACTGCAGCTCATACGACAGCCAGTACTGTTCATGCGGTGGAGCGGGAAATACTGCTTATGGCGGCAGCGGTCAGATATTAAAATCGGGTAGGCTGGGCTCCGGTTTTTTCCTGTTCGAGACAAACGTGCCAAGCCAGTACAAGTCCTTCAGGGCAAAGATAAAGAATACTGTCGCCGGCGGATATGTCCAGTCCGTCGGATACAGTGTTGACTGGTTCATGGACGGGTCAATAACAAACGGACACATAAAGGAACACGTGGGATTCGCAACAAAGATGCAATCAAAGCTTGGGACAGATTATGCGCTTGAGCTCAGAGCCTCGCCGGATTATATATTTAATGAGGGCAGGTGCGGTATTGTGGGCTGCACAAATTATTATGTCCCATATACGATTTATTGAACGTTGCAGGCGCTTTGCAGGAGCGCTGCAAAAGCCAAGATATGGAATGAATTGGAAAAATCAATGCAGATGAATTATCAAGAACGCGGAATAACATTTTTTATTTCCTATCAGATATCGTTATTTCTTCAGCAGCACAACCCTGCTGTCGGCGGCTGCGGCATGAAGACGAGAAAATTTGTGCAAACGTTTAAATACTGTTGTAACATATATGTTACATATGGAACAAAAAGATTACAAGATGGAAATCATTAACATGCTTCTGCAGGGGAGAAATCACGCAAGGGGGATTGCCCCAAAACTTGGAACAAACCATATGTTGGTGGCAAGGAAGATAAGGGAGCTTGCGCGGGATAATGCCGTCGATTTTGTGCAGGAAGGAAAAAATAGGTCGTATTTTCTTAAAAAAACCGCAGATGCGCGGGCATGCGTCTTCATGGCTGAAAATTACAAGATGATTCTTGCTTTAAGCAGATACCCCGGGCTGCGCGGCATTGTTGAAAAAATCCAAAAGGATAAAAGAGTGCGCATGGCCGTTCTTTTCGGTTCGTATGCCAAAAATATGGCAACAAAGGACAGCGACATTGATATTTACATAAGAACCAAAGACAGGAATCTTAAAAAGGAAATGCGGATGGTTGATTCAAAATTAAGCATAAAAATCGGAGAGTATGACAAAAAAAACCCTCTGATGCAGGAGATTGAAAAAAACCATGTCATCATAAAAGGCATTGAGGAATATTATGAAAAAAATCAATTTTTTGATTAAGCTGAATAAAGATGGCAAACTGCAGATGGTGGTGCCGAGCGAATCCATAAAAGATTCGTATCTGGCAAAATCAGAGAGCAATCTTGTTTCGGCAAAAATACTTCTGGATAATGAGCGGCTGGAGGAATCCGTCTCTTTGGCTTATTACAGCATGTATCATATGCTGACAGCACTTCTTTTTCGGGTCGGAATAAAATGCGAAAACCATGCGGCAGCAATCATTTTGTTAGAGGCTGTTTTTGGCATTGATAACGGGGATATATCTTTTGCAAAGGATGAAAGAATTGACAAACAATATTATGCCGACTTTCACATAGCAAAGGAAGATGTTGCGGAAGCGATAGTGGTGGCAGAGGAGTTTGACAAGAAACTGCTTGATTTTATATCGAGGTTGGATAATAAACAAATAGGAGACAACAGGAAAAAATTTCAGGCTTTGATATAATGAATATTAGTCTTTATTTCTTCAGCAGCACGACCCTGCTGTCCGCCTTCTCGTCTGCGAATTTGTAGCCGCTTGCCTGTGCGAGCTTTTCCGAAAATTCTTTTATTTCCGCATGCTTGAGCATGTCGGAATAATTCATTCTCGCTCTCGCAAAGCCTACGGACATCGCTGCTTTTATTTCAACGAAGTCGGGCTTTGCCTTTCCGATAAGCTCCGCATATTTTTCAGGCTC
>JAVHRC010000093.1:0-4015 GCA_036171435.1 Candidatus Aenigmatarchaeota archaeon | reverse complement strand
TTTCAACGAAGTCGGGCTTTGCCTTTCCGATAAGCTCCGCATATTTTTCAGGCTCTTTCATGCTTTCCTTCATCATTGTCATCCTTATCACTTTTTTTGTTTTTATCTGCGGCAGCATTTCAAGCGTCCTGTCCAACTTTTCCCAGCCGTCCCGGATAAGCGGCTTGTTTATCTGTTCAAACATTTCCTTTGAGTTTGCAGAAAGCGAAACATAAAGCTGTGTTGGAAGAGAATTATTATTGGCAAGCGCTTCCAGCTTTTCGGGCAATGTTCCGTTCGTAACGAGAAACGAAGTCATTTTTCTTTTTCGCAATTCGGAAATCAACTCGGGCATTTTCTCGTAGAACAGGGGCTCGCCAGCCAATGACAAGGCCGTGTGCTTCGGCTCCCGCGCCTCTTTCAAAAACTTTTCCGAGTGCGGGACGCCGCCCAATCCGGAAAGCAGCTGCCTCTGCGCCTCAATCGATTTTTCTATTATTTCTTCAGGCTCGTCCGTTTCTCCACCCCATTTCGGAAAAGTTATGTTCGTATCTCTCCAGCAGAATTGGCATTTCAACGTGCAGAACGGGAGCGCTGGCGTCATTTGGATGCAACGATGCGATTCAATTCCCATATCTTTGTAAAATTGTTCCTTATAACAGTGTTCTTTGCCATTACTTTTTATAGACTTTCTTGTCCATAAACAGAGCTTTATAGCAGAATGGTTGCCTATGAGTTTGTAGCCTTGTTTCTTATACAGCCTTATATCTTTTCCAGTCATCATTGTTATCACAACTTTAGTAAATACTTATATTTTTCTGGTAATGGAATAAAAGAATTAATATTCTTTAAATAATTACAGTAAGTTTGTTTCAACTTTTCAAATTCTATTTTTAAAAGCTCCTTATCCTTAATTCTTGAATGCGAAATTAATCCTTTTATAAGCCTAAACTGTTTTTCTATCGAACCGAAAAATGTATTATTACAATAAAATCCAAATCTTAGATCTTTTGCAAAATGTAGCAAAAATTCTTTGTTTCCACGTATATCTAATTTTCTTAGGTAGGAAGGAACATTCTTTCCTTCTTTCCATAAATTCCGTGATTCGTAACCTAATATTCTTAATATTTTTTTATAGGTATCAGCCTCTTCTTTAAATTCTGTTGCAATCATTATTCTTCTTAATACGCCTTTATCCAGTATAGGCGAACCGTCTCCGATTAATACGCCTATCATAAAATTACGCAGTATATAATTCATCTTTATTTCTGCTATATTCTTAACAAATTTTTTAAGTATTCCTACAATTATTTCTGCCATCAATATATCAAAATCTCTTGCGTTGACTATACCTGCTGGGCACCATGATTTTCTTATGCGTTTATAAGTATAAATGGCAACATCATTTTTGATAAAACCTTTCCAAAATTCGTTTAAATTTTTCTTTTGGTTGGCGGTTAATATATTTGGATATACAAGAGAAAATCTCAGAGTTCTATTAAATAATTCTTCATATAGGTCTGAAAATAGTTTCATGACAAATGGGTCGCCGTTTGTAAAGCCAACATATGGAGAATAAATATGCTTGTTATATATTTCTTTATACCCGAATTTTTTAAATCCGTCAGAGTGCATTAATCCGAGAAACAGGGCAAGCTTTGTTGTAGGAATATATTTTGGAATTGTTGCACATCTAAAACTACTTCCATTAACATGCTTGAATTCTGCATATACTATCAATTCCTTTTCTTGTTCTAAAACTCTAAAACGTATCTTGTCTCTTGTAGTATACTCTGGTAGAATGGTTTTGCAATCAAAATACAATCGTTTCTTTATTCTAATAATTCTAATTCTTTTTCTATATTTTGTAAATTTTAGCTTTTTAATGAGAGAAATCCTTTCTTTTGATTTTATTTTATTCTTTAAGGTAGCAGGAATTTGTATAAGAAGAGAGTTAGACTTCTTTTTTACTCTTCCTATAAGTTTGAGTCTACAAATTTCATATTCTAATATGTCATTATTGTTCAGTTTTAGGATTTTTACGACTTCTTGTGGAATAACAATATAAAAATATGATTCTGTTTCTTTAATCAGATTTCCGGTAAAAATAAACGGCCATTGTTTTTCTGCTTCTTTAATAGAGATGTCATAGTTTTCGAATTCTTTAGGAACATTTATGGCATAGAAATATTGTGTAACTTTTTTTACTTTTCTATAAAGGATAATATTTTTATTTATAGTCAGTTTAGCATACCTCCAATCTTTTGGACATTTTATTCTTTTTGACATATAATACCATAGAAGTTTATTAAATATAAAGATTTCTATCACATAGGATATGCAACTTCTTGCACCACGAGCAAAGCTTCACCGCGGAGTGGTTTCCGATAATTTTGTAGCCCGCATTTTTCAGCCTGGCGATATCTTCGTTTAGCATGCGCTTATTTCCGGTTTTATCTTTAAATAATAATTCTTTTTATACCAGTTTTCAAATATATTTGACATGAGAAAAGCTGTTTCTGAAATTGTTGTCATGGTAATGGTTCTGATGATTGTTGCAACGCTGGCCGGCACCGCAATCTTTTTCATGACAGGCTTTGCCGGGCAGACAACCTCCGAGGTGGGGCAAAGCAATACGCAGTCGTTGAAGAAACTGGGCTCGTGCCTGCAAATCGTTTCTTTTGACGAGAATACAAACAATCTGAAGATAAAAAACTGCGGAAGGTACCCCGTTGACAATGTCTCGGTTTTTGTGGACAGCAACCTCACATCTTTGGTTGTCATAAACGCAAAACCGAATGAAATAAAAAACATTGCGATTTCCACGGCTTTGGGCATTCATGAAATAAAAATCTCAGGCGATTACACTTCAGCAACGGTTGCGATAAACGTTATCGGCGTACAAATAAATTTCTTCATAAAAAACGATGCGGGAGAGAATGTGGCGCAATTCGGCGGACAGGGAAACATATACATCAAGGGAATCTGCACTGCCACCGTATGCGGTTCGCCCCCTGCAAACGCGCCGTTCATTGTCCAGAATTCCGCTGGCGCGGCAGTCAGCTATGTTGACAACTCGGGAAATTTGTGCATACAGGACAGCAACTGCAACGACAACGACGCGAATTGCAACAGTCCCGGAGACGGCTCGTTCATAATCCAAAACAACACAGGCTCCAACGTTGCCTATATCAATTCAACTGGAAACCTCTGTCTTATTGGGGCGTTGAAGCAGAACAGCAATCTGTAAACAAGAAATTGTAAAAAGAAGAAATCAATATAAGCCGTCATACTTTAAATATAACTTTGCATGTTTACAACAGTAGGTAATGAAAATGAAATACAAAAAACAGAATCCTCCGAAAGAATACTTCTTTAAAGTGATGGGCTTTCTTCTCGTTTCGCTTATCGGAACCTCCATACTTGTTTCCGGCGGAAGCGTTATAATCAAGAACGGCGGGCTGAACGTGAGCAACAGTTTTTTTGTTGACCCCGCAACCGGAAACGTCGGCATCGGGATAGATAGCCCGAATTCAAGACTCCACGTAAGGAATACGGCCGGGGTCGCGAATGTGGAAATAGAGGGCGGCGCTACCGGCGTCGGGGATGACGCCACCCTTAACTTCGTTAAAAGCGGCCTGTTCAATTGGCGTATCGGCCTGGATTCGTCGGATGGCAACAAGTTTAAAATAATGGGCAATACTTTCGAGTCCCCCACGATAACAGGCTTGATAATGGACAGCTCCGGCAAAGTCGGCATCGGGACAACGAGCCCCGGCACGACGCTTGAACTAGGTTTGAATACGGCTGGTGGACTTGCATTGGGCCAAGGAAAATTATATTTGTCGCAAGGAGGAGATACCAATCATTATATACAATACAACGCCTCAGGCATAATGTACTATGATAATACGGCTCATTCCTTTCTGGGCGGCAACGTCGGCATCGGGACGGCGAGTCCGGGGGCGAAACTCGAAGTTGCTGGGGATTTTATTCGTACTATCTCGAGAGTTGCCGGCTATAGTATAGATGGTAC
>JAVHRC010000092.1:0-9245 GCA_036171435.1 Candidatus Aenigmatarchaeota archaeon | reverse complement strand
AGCACCAGAATCAGGATAACCACTCCCATAAGAATTTTAATAAGATCTTCGCTCATGCCTTTCATAGTTAAACACCTTTTATGCCAGGCAATATTTCATGCTGGAACATTTAGCTTTGCAGTCATCAGCACCGGAACAGCCAAGTATCTTTTCCACGTCTTGCAGGTAGCCTGACGCCGGTTTGCAATCGTCAATCGACCAGTTGCTGCATGCCGAATTCCTTTCCGCCATCTGCTGTACGCTGAGCGAGCCCGACTGAATAGGGTTAAGTATCGCGAACGCTGCAATCAATGCGAGAACCATCAGCATCAGAAGGACCAAAAATCTCATCGGCAGTTCCATAATATCACTTTAATAATTTCTTTTGCCGTCCGGCTTAAATAGATTTCGTGCGGAGAATGATAAACTAAATTAAGCGGTATGAGAGAGAAGCTGAAAAATTATCCCAATATTGACGCCACCAGATTGGAAAACGTTATGCTGATTGCCCCGCCGATGTCAAGAACTTTCGGGTTTATGAAAGCTATTAACAGGAAAATCAAGCTTCCCAATAAAACCATAAGCAAGACGATTTTTACAAGCTGTCCCATCACAACTTCAGGCATAAGACTCTCACCGTTTTTATCCAATATTTTTTATTTGCCACACAGCCCTATTCCCATATCGCATTTTTCGCTTGTCTTGCATTGCGAATCCAAAAAGCATGTGCAGCTCCCGCCAATGCACACCCCTTCCTTGCAGTCCGCGTCAGTGCTGCAAAAAACCGGGTTCAGCTGGCTATTGACGCCCGTCAGCGGGGAGGCTTCGCCCCTGATAAGATAAAATGAAACGGAGAACAGGAAGACAATCGCTATCACAATCCCGATGACAATCCTCAATAGGTCATAGATATCGCCTTTCATATCAACCACTTTTATCGTCCGCCTCCATAATACACATCTTGTCCACGATTTTACTTTCCAACCATCGCTTCTGATGCCAATTTTCGCATTGATATATTAAACGCATTCCGCGCCTATTCTTGCCGCATATGGCGATGTTGTGCTAACGTCATAAAGAGTTACTTTTATGCTATTGATTGTTTCTGATGTTCCTTTTTTTATTATCCATCTTGAATCATTTCCCTGTTTTACGATATTTCCGTTCTCCTTAACGCTTAAGAGAACCGCATCAGAAGGCGCGCCCTCGTATTTTATATCATATTTTTTTGAGCTGCATGTTTTCGAGAATGAAGCGCCCAAATCGTAGGAAGTTCCCAACACCTCGCTTGAAATGCATTTTTGCCAGCTTTCCTTGCTTATGTCAGCATTCTTGCACTCTATCTTGTAACTTTTCGTTCCGCCTGCATAAGAAAGGGAAACATCGAATGTTTTTGCCTTCCAGCAAAAGTTGTCATGAGAATACAAGAATGATCCGCCGTTTTTTCCAATGACCGATGCTGTCTTTTCCACAGAATTTGCATATAGCGTATTCCTAAAGCAATCCACGCTGCTTTCAGGGTCAGAAACTTTTGCGCTAACCTTTACATTGGCCATGTCTTTGTCCTGGTTATTTGCAACAGCAAATTCCAGGTTTGTTTTGTCAACCACAAACAAGCCGAATTCATACTTTAACTGCGGATTTATTTGTATCCCGCTGCCGCTCTTTATTTTCCATTCCCTTTTATCGCATGTGAATTGCGCGCCGTTTGCCTCAACCGTTGCAGACTGGCTGTCTGTGCAGGCATACCATTTTGCCTCGCTGCTCCCCTGCTCATCTCCGCATAATATATTGTAGGCGGGCTTGTATTGGTGCGTTCCTGTATTGTCAAACTTCGCAAATGCGCAGCAGTCTTTTTTTCCGTTTATGTAAGGGCAGCCTTTTTCATCATTCATGCAATTATCTGCAGCTGCGCCATAGTCTTGTTTTATCAGACTGCTGTCCTCACTGTCGCATTCAACGCCTCCATTGCATACCGTATATTCTCCGGGAGTATCACATTCTAATCTGTTTTCGCATCCCGAGCTGGACAGGAAAGAAAACAGGGAGCTCTTGAGATTTGCATCCGATGTCCTGATTTGCGCGCCCATATTGAAATAATAAACCCGCGCTTCGGGATGCATATTGTCACCAGCTCCGCTGGTGGTGAAGAGCGTGCATTTGTCAGCAGTCCACCTGTTCAGGAAGAAGTATGCTTCCGTTTTTCCAAGCACCTCATAAGTATGACTGTAATGTTTTCTTCCCAACGCACCCTCGTTCGTGGGATGGAACTCAAAAAGCTTAAAATCGCGCAAGAGCGATGCCGTTGCCAATCTCACATGTATTGCCTTGAACCCCTGCTCCAAGCTCAACTGTTCCGCCTGATTAAGCATTGGGATAATGCCGTTGAGCATTGCCATTGCCTGCGGATTCCCGTTCAGAGCCCACCATGACATGGATATCGCCAGAAACAGGACTGCCGCAATAATAACCAAAAGTATTTGTGTGATGGACATTGACATATTCAAAACCTTTTAAGCGGATATTTCCCTTACAATGATTTTCGGCTCTCCCCCGATTCCCATGATTGCGCCTGCGTTAGGAGTGTATATGATTCTGATGTTTCCGTATTTGCTGCCTTTTTGCATTTCGCCTGCCTGCCAGTCAATCTTGTCAATGCCTGCGCCGCTTTTATCACAAGAATCAGCGCACTTTTTGCCGCCTTTGCTTACATCCATGCTTCCGCAATTGCTGTTTCCCCATTGCTTGCTGCCCTCATTGCTGCTCAATTTATAATTGCTGCACATGGCAGTATTTCCAAGCCCCCATATGGTAACAGTCCATTCATCCGCTTTTTTAGTTTTATCAACCCCCAAATCTGATGTGGAACACCATCCGCTTATTTTTCCTATGCTCGGATAGACTTTGTCGCCGCTGCTTGCAGGATAGCTGCCGCAATCCATATTCTTGCTGAAGTCTATCGGATTCTTCAGGAAAAAACCCGTGAAAAGCTCCCTTTCATCCTTGCACAAATTATAGCAGTCATTCCATGTGAATTCTATCGCCTTTGCCAGAATAATGGATATTTCATAGGCGTCAAACCCACCGTCGTTGTTCTTGTAATCGTCATATATGCTCTGCAATTCTTTTTCCTGATTATCCACATTGTTTTGCAAAACCTTGTCGCTCCATTTGATTCCTACAAGCATGTTGCCGATATTGCCCCCCCAAACAAAGACTACGATTAATGCCAGAACCAGCAATATAATTGCAAACAAAATCTGAAATTGTATGCCTTTCATATAAGACCACTTTAACAAGCGTTTATTTTTGCTGCCTGAGCGCAGTTCATATCAAATCACTCTTAACAATAGATTCAGTTTGCTTAATATAAAATCATATTAGCCGCAAAAGTTGCACATTGATGAAGGCGATGTCAGATAACCGATTAAAATACTCTTCAATACTGAGGAAACAGTATTCATGACAGGAAAGCAAAATGTCCTGCATAGCGGAGTGGCGAGATTGACGCCGAAATAATTGAGTATGAAAACCAGAAAAATAAAACCAAGCCCGCCGAGGACTATTGCAATCAGCATGTTCATCATCGCTTCGTTTATACCTTTCATATCAAATCACTCAACGATTATATTAACCGATAGACTTTATTTTCAGGAATGCGGACGGTATGTCAAAGATTGAATTTCTAAAACTGGGCTGAAAAACCAAGCTGATGATAGCAAATGCCAGCGCGGCGAGCAGGAGTATCAATACAATCTGTTTTATGCTGTTAATTATCATCCGCCCACCAAAATGTTAAGGTTTTTTACGCCGAAAAGGAACATCACGCCCAGCAGTATCAGTATCATGATGATTGCGACGGCAAGCCAAAAGACGGTTCTTATTGTTTCCTGCTCAATCATGCAAAAATATTGCATTTTCCGATATAAATAATCTTGCAGAGGTTTGCGGGAGAAGCCAAACTTCTTTTTAAACCCTTTAAAAACCAGATATTCTTATGCCCGTCAAAATAATCGGCACCTCGCACATCGCGAAGGAAAGCATTGAAACGGTAAAGCGCGTTATCGAGGAAACAAGGCCCGACTGCGTCGCGATAGAGCTTGACCCGAAAAGGTTTTTCGCGTTGCTGCAGCAACAAAAAGACAACGGCGAAACGCACGGAAACGAAGTTTCCGGCGGAGCCGAAAAGCGAAGCTTTTCGAGCCAGAGAAAGCTCGGGCTGCGTTACGGGTTTACAATCTATCTTTTCGGCTGGCTCCAGCAGAGCCTGGGCAAGACCGTGGGCGTGTTTCCGGGAAGCGAGATGCTGTCCGCTGTTGAATCCGCGAAGCGGGTTGGCGCGAAGATTGTTCTTATTGACAAGGATATTGAGGAAACTTTCCGCGGAATAATGGCAGTCCCGCTGCGCGAAAAGCTGAAATTGTTTCTTGGAATTTTTGCGGCGCCCTTTTCGCGCGAGAAAATAGACCTGAAAAAAGTTCCGGAGGAAAAGACCATAGAGGAGGCTATTCGGTACATGAAAAAGGAATTGCCCAGCTTTTACAAAGCCCTTATCGGTGACAGGAACAAATACATGGCCGCGTGGATTAAAAGGCTGGAGGGGGAATTTGATAGCATAGTGGTTGTAGTCGGTGCCGGGCACAAAAAAGAGCTGGAGAAAATGATTAGGAAGAAATAATGCTTAAATAAGTTGGCGGAACAAGAATTCTTATGAGCGAATATGTAAATTGTGAATCTATATTTAGCAACTGGCGTTGCAGGAAAAAAAACTCCATATGCGAGAATTTTATTAACAAGGTTGCAAGTCTTGAAAATTTTGAAAAAATAGAATGTGGGGTTTATGCTTTTACGGAAAAAGGGCTTATAAAATATGAATCTGGTGGAATAAGAAGTCTTAGCGAAGAAGAAGTAAAAAAATTAGAAATATTTGCGTGATAATATGGCATTCGGTTTCAGCTTCATTGAAATAAGGGACTTGGCAATATCCGTGTTTGTGCTGGCTCTCGCTTTCAGCGCGTGGAATCTTGCGCTGCTTCCACTAATGCTTTTCATAATTGTCATCGCGTTTGCCGCGCACGAGATAGTCGGGCACAAGCTTATCGCGCAGCATTTCGGGTATTTTGCGGAATACAGGATGTGGACTTATGGCTTGGTTGTCGCGCTTGCATCCTCGTTCCTCGGCTTTATTTTCGCTGCTCCGGGCGCGGTCTACATTTCCCCGGTAAGAAAAAAATTCGCGTTCCATGTGGCGCGCATAACGGAAAGGGAGAACGGGATAATAAGCCTTGGCGGTCCCGCAGTAAATATCGCGCTCGGTTTTGCACTGATTGCTTCGGCATTTTTTGCGCCTGCCTTGGCAGGTTTGTTCTTTACGGCCGCAAAAATATCGTTTTGGCTTGCCTTGTTCAACATGATACCTTTCCCGCCACTTGATGGCTCAAAAGTTCTTGCGTGGAGCAAGCCTGTATGGATTCTGGCGGCAGTAGCTGCCGCGGTTGGATTCTTTATATAGAAAGAATTATTTCTCAACGAGAACTTTCTTTTTAAATTTTATACCAACTACTCTTCCTTTTTTAGTCTCAATTTTGTAAGTTTTCTGTTCTATTCCAGATATGATAGATAGTTCGTCCCCGCTGTATCTTATTTCCCTGACATCAGAGAGAGGCAAAACATTCATCAACCGAAAGACATAAGGCGGCATGTCGGTTCCTTTTTCATAAAGAACAGCGCCTCCAGAAACTCTATCAAGTCTGGATGAATCCTTTTGTTTCGAAAGTCTCATTTTCTCGGCTTTCTTTTGTTTAATAATAGAAAGCGTAACATTTCCGTTTATGATTAAACTTTGCTCAAACTTACGTGCCATATCAGCGATATCTTCTTTGTCAAATCCGCACGCCAGATTATAGGCAGAAGCCCTCAAATCATTATATTCAACCATTTACATCACCTTTAAATTTTGAAAGCTCGCGCAAACTTGTTGCAGCATTTTGTACCAAGTAATCTGCTTTAGGCGGCAAATATAGCATGTTAATGTATCCTATTCTTGTAAGTGCATCCCGTGCCGCAGGCTGTATTTTTCTATAATCTCCAGAACCCGCAGCTTCGTCTAAATGATATACCGCTTCTACTAAACCACTTATTCCGTTTTGAGTGGGGTCGTCAGCTTGACTTACTGAAGTATCATTAAGAACTCTTACATTTCTCTTAACCATATCAAGTATTGATTTAAATTGTTCTCCAGTCACTACATCACCTCGCAGCTTTTAGACAAACATTATGTCTTTTTTTGCTTTGTTCCAATAATGATACTTATCGTTAATATATTACTACCAATAAGTATTTATATCTATCTCGCACGTGATAACTTTTGCAAAATTATAGACTGAAAGAGTACGTATTTAAGCAAAAAGAATGTCGAACTGATATGGGGAAATTATTTATACCTGCGCGCACAAAACAATAGTTCTGGAAATGCAATATGGATTGAGTTTAGAGAAACGTTTTATCGGCTGCAAGTGCATTGTCTGCGGCTATTTCTGTCTCATTTTATTGTCACATAAAGGCTGACGCATCATCCTTCTTCTTTTTGCTATTATCTTCAAACTCCATAGCCGCCTGCTCAAGCGGAATGCCTCTTTCATTTTTTTTGCTCGTTCGCTCGCGCACGCGGATGGAAAGCGGGAAATTCACGGCCTCGCCGACTATGATGGCTTCTCCGACGCGCAGCGAGGGAATGCTTTTCATTATATCGTTCGTCAATCCCTCCGATGTTTTTCCGATGTGGTCAATGTCGTAAGGATTGGTGACGCGCATTATGATGTTCGTGTTGCACTGCGAGAGCGATGTTGTGCTGAGATTGACAGGGCGTTGAGAGATAAGGCAGAGGCAGGCATGGAACTTCCTGCCTTCGCGCGCTATTTTTTCTATTATGTTCCTGCTTATCGCAGCCTCGCGGCGCGCGCCTTCCGGCGCGAAATTGTGCGCCTCTTCCACGACAAGAAGGAACGGCGGAATCTCCCCTGCGCGCCTTGCATCAAAAAGTTTTTTCGCGATGTAAGTCACAAGAATCTGCTTTTCGCGCTGGCTTGTCATATCGGAGATGTCCAATATTGTCAGATGTCCCGCTTTTGCGAGCTTGTCCAGCGGAGGATTGTCATAGCTTGAGAACATCTTCGTGCTTTCCAGCCCGTGCAAAAAAGTATAAAGAATATCCTTTGTTGCTGCCTTTATTTCTGAATTTTCCAGAAAATCGAGCAAATCCTTCATGTCATAGTTCTTGCCTTTTTTATCCGCCTTAAGCGCTGTTATGAATTTTCCCAGTTCTCTCTGCTGTACTCCGCTCATTGACGGCAAAAACTCCGCCACCATTCCGGCGGACAATGATGGAACGCTTATCCTGAACTCGTCGCCGATTATGACGTCGCTCCTGCTCATGAAATTCCTGTCCTCGGCAAAGCCGATATATTCGCCGTGCGTATCTATCACAATTACAGCCATCTGCCCGTGTTCCTTTTTCCTGTTCAGCAATTCCTCAAGAAGCACTGAAGTGAAATAGCTTTTTCCTGCGCCGCTCATCGCGAGAATTGCCAAGTGCTTCTGCAGAAGTCGCGTCATATTCAGCTTCACGTCAATGTCATGGTGCTCCACCTTTCCAAGATGAACACCCTTTTCCAAATCAAGCCCGAAAAAATTTTCCAGAAGTTTGCTGTCTGCCGGGAAAACTTTTGCTCCGGGAGACGCGGGAAATGCGCTTCGCATGAGATGTTTGTCATTATAAACGCCAAGAACTGCGGCTTCCGCAACAATATATTCCCATCTTTCCGACGGAAAAACCTCGCTTATCGGCTTTCCCGAGCGCTCGAATTCGCGCACGCTCTCGGCGCGCTCGAAATACCTGTTCGTCTTTATGATGTCGGAAACACGCGCTATGATTTTTCCCTCGCTTGTCTCGACGGTCACATGCTGACCTTTTTTTACCTGCGCATTCTCGCTTATCACAAAACAGAACTCCGAGCTGTTCGGATTTTCTTCCGTAGAAATTACTGTCCCGATAGGTTGCTCCATAAGAATCATTTTGATTTTCGGCGCTTTGATATTTATAGATGAAAGCATAACAGTATGCAGGGGATAACATAAAAAAGATTGAATATACGGACAACTTGTTCTGCAGATACTGCAAAGGCATGCTTTTCCCGAAAAGTGTTGACGGGAAGAATGTCTTGTACTGTAGGAAGTGCGACCAGCCATATAAAATGAAAAATAAGAAAGATTTTGTATTCAAAACGGATATTAAGCCTTCTGCGGATTGAAATTGCCGGTATTATAACTTCTTTTATAAACTTTGTTTCTGAATTCTGTTTTATGAGAAATGCAAAGTTAGAGCCGAAATTCCTCCCCGACGCTGCGCTGCTTCTCGAGTCCGGCAAGGTTCTCGTTATAGGCGACTTGCATCTGGGGCTGGAACATGAGATTTTCAAGTCAGGAATAAGAATACCGAGCCAGACTGAAAAGATTATGGAAAGAATTGATTTGCTTATTCGCGAAAGCAAAGCGAAGCATTTGGTTTTTCTGGGAGATGTGAAACACAATATTCCGATTTCCAGTTTTCAGGAGGACAGGGAATTGCCTTTATTCCTGAAACACTTTACAGAGCGCATCAAAACTTCCCTTGTGAAAGGCAATCACGACGGTGATATTGAGAAGCTGTCGCCCGCGGGAGTAAAAATCTATCCGAGCAGCGGATTCGGGATAAAAAACTTTTGGTTCGCGCACGGGCAGAGCTGGCCTCCCGCGGAAGCTTTGGACTGCGAATATCTTGTAATTGGGCACGACCATCCGGCGGTTCAGTTTACCGACGCGGTAGGTTCGCGTTCCGTTGAACAATGCTGGCTTGTTAGCAAGCCTGACAAGGAAAAGCTGGAGAAGAAATACGGAAAAAATTGCAAACTGGATAAAATAATTTCTGTTCCCGTTTTCAACCGTCTCATTGGAGGAATGCCGTTCAACAGGAAATCTTCAAACAAGAGCGGAAAAAAGTTCAAGCCGCTCAGCCCGATTTTGCAGACTGCCGACTGGAAGCATTCGGAAGTCTATCTTCTTGACGGAACTTTTCTGGGAACGCTTGACGGTATGAGAAAAGTATAAATTCTTTTTTATCACAATAATAAACATGGTAAATCAGAAATATTTCGACATGAGTATAGAAGATGCTTTTGTTAATATTGATCCTGCAGACAGGAATAGGCTTCAAGATGCTTTTAACTATT
>JAVHRC010000091.1:3391-9513 GCA_036171435.1 Candidatus Aenigmatarchaeota archaeon | reverse complement strand
AAAATCCGCGCAAAAATCAAAAAATAAGCTTGAAGCATGAAAATAAAATCGCTTTATACAAACTCTTTCAGACCGAAAGGTTTATATATCACCTCGTTTAAGTTTGTACTATGATGAAAGAAATCAAGAAAATAGATTTGAATAATCTGGAAGCAATGGGACAGCAATTTGTGGAGAACTGCAACCTTCTTAAGGAGAAACAGGATGAAATAGAAACCAGCTTAAACAATATTTACAGGAATGAGGCGGATTACAGGGCGGGCAAAGTCGCAAGACAGGCATTTGATTTTAACCACCAGAGATTCTCACAGGAGATAGACAGGGAAAAGAGAAATATAGTGCAAAGCATAAATGCAGGCATCAAGATTCTGGATAACATTGAGAAGCTAATAAAGTCGCAGGAATTAAAGCTCCCGGACGAATATCCAAAAGAAAAACATAGAGTCAAGCATAGAAAAGTGCATAAAGCGAAAAAGCATCATGCCAAGAAAGTGCATCATGCAAAGAAACATCATAGTAAAAGCGTTCATCATGCGAAAAAACACCACAGCAAAAAAACGCATCATGCAAAGAAGCATCATAGAAAATGAAAGGGGGATAAGATATGGCTAAAAACTCGGAAGAACCTGTTGTAGTATTTCATGGCGCTAAGATTGGCCTGAAAGAAGGCCAGAAGATGAGGAAAATTGATATTTCTTCAATAGAAGCATTAAACAGGGAACTGCTCGGAACCGGAAGCAAGATAAAGGAATTGCAGGATGATATTGAGGAACTTATGGAAAACATCGAGAAGAACAAGGCAGATCTTAGTATGGGGAAGATTGAAAAGCTTACATTCAATAAAACCCAAGACAAGTTTTTCAGGGAAAAGATAAGGATAGCTGATGATTTGCGCCTAACTGTCAGAAGCGATGTTGATGTTATCTCAAGATTGAGAATACTCCTGGAAGGGAACATACTCGAATAAGAGCAGATTCTCAGCACAAGACTGATTCTTTTGCTTTTCAGCATTTGTTTGAGTTCTTCAACATAATCCGCTTCTGCAAAACTCAAGGTTTTCTTTTATCTGTTTTTCGGTTAATATGCCTTCGGCAGGATGAAAAATCTCAACCAAGACATGTTTGCATTTCGTCTGTTTTAAGGCATCAAACACTTCATTAAAATCTATAATGCCGCTCCCGATTGGAACATGGTCGTATATTTGATTGTTCTTAATCAGGCAATCATGCAAATGCGCTGTAAGAATTTTATCCTTGAATGAATCAAGCCAGTCTTTCAATTCCCAAGGAACATGAACTCCGGATTTTCCTAAATGAAACTTGCACTTTGTTGCATGGCCAACATCCAGACAAAAATTTAGTCTATAGTCCTTGAGAGTATTGAACTCTTCCAGAGTTTTGAAAACCGGATTGGTGCCGTTGTTTTCCAGAGTCAGCGGAATCTTTGATTTTTCAATAATCTTCCCAATATTTCTTCCCGCTTTTTCATAAGCAATATCTCTTACATCATTGAATTCCAAAACATGCGGGTTTGAATACGAGCTTACATGAAAGTTAAAGTAAAGCGGCTTGAATTTTTCAGAGAATTTTATGGCATCAAGAATTACAGCTAGCGAGGCTTCAGAAATCCTGTCGATAAGATGGCTTATATCAACTCCAAATAAAGGGCCATGAAACGCTATTTCCAGCCCATAATAATCTTTTAAATTTTCTAAAATCTTCATTTCTTCTTTCGCCAGGCTTTCAGGCCATGGAGAATTCAAGTCGAATTCTATATAGTCAAAGCCTAGCCTGTGTATTTTTTCTATCATGGGCTTTAGCGGTCTGTCTCCATACCATACGGGAAAGCCGAATTTCATTTTATCACTTCGCAGCACCTTTATATAACTTTTAAATCTTATAATCATTATCCACGAAAAGCGAAAGCTTTACGGGATGCCAAAAATGCGAAGCATTTTTGTGCACCGATAGCGGGATGGGGCAGCCTGGAGTGCCCGTTGGGCTCATAACCCAAAGATTATGCAGAATTGCATTTTCGGGAAAAGGTCCCTGGTTCAAATCCAGGTCCCGCTACCACATTCTTTTACTCCAGAATTGCCTGAAATAAGATTTATAAGCCTGCCGGAAGAATTCATATTATGCTTTCAAAAGGCCGCGTTATTGAAGTGAAAAAGGGGAAGGCTGTCGTCGAGATTGACAAGAAGAAAAAAACATTCGAAGTCAGGCCAGACATAAGCATAAAAAAGGGGGATATTGTTTTCGTGACTTTGGGAACGATAGTCGACAAGGCATAAGTTTCAAGGTGATATTATGGCAGACAGCAAAGTTCTAAAGATGCTTCGTGAAGACCTGGTCGGGGAATTGAACGCAATAAACCAGTACCAGCAGCATATCGACGAGCTTTCAGGTGAGGCGAAAAAAGTTCTCGAGCACAACATGACGGACGAGAAGGAGCATGTGGCAGAGCTGACAAAACTCATAAGAAAGCTTGACAATATTGAGAACGAAAAGTTCAAGAAGGAAGGAATGTAAAAGATTTATTAGGCTCGGTATCCAGATTTTTTTCTGTGATTCAAATGATGCGCTCCATTGTCCGCGACGTCCTTGCGATTTACGTCTGCTACAAGATTTTCGCTCTCGCGCTTTTCGCGCAGGAGTTTTCTTCGCTTGCGCTTATGGCAACTGCGGCGCTTCTCTTTTTGACGGTATGGTTCCTGTTAGAGAAAGTCGGGATATTGCCGAAAGCTACGGGATAAACATATAAAGATTTGTGTGCAATATTTTGGTATGAGTTCTGTTCATGAAAAATATGCAAAAGCTCTGATTAGCCTGTGCAAAATGCATGATGAACATCTTGTTACAGCAGGCATAGGTTTGGATGGCGCGATTATGCAGTATTTTTTTGATTATGTTAATGAAAGGCGAGGAATTCCATCATACTACTTAAATCCAGACTATAATATCATACAAATCAGTTCAAAGACTAACGAGACGGATGAAATAAAATTCTCCAACATATTGGCAAAGGCTTATGAAAATGACAATAACGCTATTTTCTTTGATGCAAGAACTGTGACAGGCTCTCTTGGAAAAATGCTTAAGAAAGCGACAAAAGATTGGAATACCAAAAATAATGCTTCCGTCAGCTCATTTTATGCGGTGTTGTTTGACCCATATTATAAGGCGGATTTAAGAGGTCTGAATATTGAACTCTCTGATGATGAGAGGAAGCAAATGTATTGGGTTAAAGGAGAGGATGCTGTAAAAAAGCTAATATGCAAAGAAAACGGTAAATGGATATATAATCTTACGAGAGAAACAATTGGAAATTTCGAGCCTGTTCCTTTGATTAAGAAAGAAATTGATTTATTGATCTGAAGTATTTGCAATTTTCTCAATCCTTACCCTGCAGTCCTTGTAAGCGGGCGTCTTTGACACGGGGTCAATAACGGAAGATGTCAGCCTGTTCAGCCGGCTTTCGCAGAAATGGTTTTCAGCAACTACAACGCCTGAAGAAACGCGGTCGCTGATTCTTGCCTTTATCCGTATTTCGCCAAATTCGGAAATCACCTTTATATTTTCGCCGTCGCTTATGCCAAGCCTAGCGGCATCTTCCCTGCTTATTTCCAGATAATTCTCCGGATTTGCCTTGTTCAGCGTATCAACCTTTCTTGAGAATGTTCCGGTGTTATATTGTTCCAGTGCGCGGTGTGAAATTAACGCAAGAGTATATGCGGGATTATCGCGAACATATTTCAGCATAACCGGATAAAACACAAAATCTTTTTTCTCGGAAAAGATTATTCTTGTGCCGTTAGGCTTTTCCCTGTTGCACGGCCACTGCATGGAGCGCTTTGCTAATCTTGAATATGTTATTCCAGAGTATTGTGGCACAGAATTCCTTATCTCGGAAAAAATATCATCTGGTTTCTTGTAGGCAAACTGTTTCTTGAATCCCATTTCCCTTGCAATCAGATTGACAATTTCAAAATCGGTTTTGCAGCCGTCCGGTTTTAGCGCTTGATTAACCATCTGCACCCTTCTCTCTGTGTTTGTTACGGTTCCGGTTTTCTCCGCAAGGGATGACGCAGGCAGGACAACATCAGCCATCCGCGCGGTCTCCGTCAAAAACATATCCTGCACAACAAGAAACTCCAAATCCTTCAAATTTTCTTCCGTCTCGTTCAGGTTCGGATGCGACATCATGGGATTCTCCCCGATTATGTACATTCCAAGAATTTTCTCCCCGATTGCTTCAATCATTTCCGTCTCAGCCATTCCCTTTTCCACCGGAAGTTCCGCGTTCCAGAACCTTTCAAACCTTTTTACTGTGTTTTCGGTGAGCGCGGCATAACCTGGATAAAAATCCGGCAGGCATCCCATGTCGCAGCTGCCCTGCACGTTGTTGCAGCCGCGAAGCGGATTTATTCCCGAGCCTGGCTTCCCGATGTTTCCGGTTAGCAAGGCAAGATTCGCTATTGCCAATACGCCTTCCACCCCGAAAGGCTGCTGGGTAACTCCCATCCCGTTTATTATCGCGGAACTTTTTGCAGAAGCATAGGCAAGGGCAATTTTCTTTATGACAGACTCGCTTACGCCGCATGTTTTTACCATCACTTCAAGCGGATATTTCTCAAGATATTTTTTCATTTCCCCATAACCGGAAACGTTCTCGCATATGAAAAGGCTGTTTTCCTTTCCTTCGGCTATGATGATTTTTAGCAGCGCCGCTGCAAAGAACACGTCCGTGCCGGGATTTATCTGGATGAACATGTCTGACTTTTCCGCTGTCTCGGTTATCCTGACATCAACGGTTATTATTTTTCCGCCGTGCTTTTGGCATTCCAAAAGGCGGTGAAAGCCTATTGGCTGCGTTGCCGCGGGATTCGAGCCGATTATGAGAATGCAGTCTGCCTCCGGCAAATCCTCGTAGCTGTTTGTCATCGCACCCCTGTGCAATTCCTCGTTCATTGCGGAAAACGAAGGCGCGTGGCAGAGCCTCGTGCAATTGTCAATGTTGTTCGTGCCTAATGCAATGCGCGCAAATTTCTGGATGAGATAATTTTCCTCGTTCGTGCATTTCGCGGATGAGAAAACCCCCAAAGAGTTCTGCCCGTATCTCATTTTTATTTCAAAGAGCTTGTCCGCAACGGTTTTTATTGCATTTTCCCAAGTTGTCTTCACGAGCTTTCCGTTCTTTTTGATGAGCGGATAGCGAAGCCTCTCTTTGCTGTTAATTACCTTGTCAACTGTCGCGCCTTTTATGCAAAGTTCGCCTTTCGAGACAGGATGCTCCTTGTCTGGCTGGACACCCGTTACTTTGTTTTTCTCCACCTTCAAGAAAAGGGAGCAGCCAACGCCGCAATAAGGACACACCGATTTCACGAGTTTCATAGGTTTTTATTTGTTTGACTTACAGATAAAAGTTATGTTTCATAGAGAAAAGATATGCTGCGCAATCCTCGCGGGGGGAAAAGCCGAAAGGCTGCCTGACAAGCCGTTCATTTTGTTGAACGGGAAGCCGCTTATCTCTTATATTCTGGATTTTGCAGATATGCATTTTGATGAAATTTTAGTTATCGCAAAAAAAGAGCAGAATGAAAAAATAATGAAATTAATGCAAAATAAAAAACAAACAAGAATAATAATCGAAGATTCAAATGATTTCTCGCCGTGGAACGGCATCAGAACCGCTGTCAGAAACACGGGCACTGATTGGATTTTTCTGCTTGCCTGCGACATGCCTTTTATCTGCGCGGGGCTTTTTGATTTGCTGGTTTCAAAAATAAGACCGGATATTGATTGTGTCATACCAAGAACAGACCGGCTTCAACCGCTTTGCGCGCTTTATCGCAAAACAGCTTTGGAGAAAGTGCCTTTTGAGGGAAGCGTTACAAGATTCGCGGAATCGCTGAAAAAAGATGTTGTGCAGATAAAAGAAAAAGACGATTCCTGGCTTTTCAACATAAACACGAAGGAGGATTTCGAGAAGGCGGAAAGAATTCTGCAATCTGGTTCTAATCGTCATCCGCCGTTCTGCCAGTAAAACTTATATATCGCCTTTTCGAATTCTGTTAAGCGGTTATCGAACTGAAGATGCAAAATCAAAACCGCGCTAAAAGG
>JAVHRC010000091.1:0-3291 GCA_036171435.1 Candidatus Aenigmatarchaeota archaeon | reverse complement strand
AAAAATATGGCAGTAGAAATGATATATCTGGCAATAGCAGCGCTTCTCGCGCCGGCTTTGGCAGAAATGGCAAAAATCAGGGCAAAGGCGGACAAGGCTTTCACATGGGTTGCGGTGGGCGGAGTGCTTTTCGTGCTTTCCGCGTCTTTCGCATTGGTGGACCTTTCAATCGTCGGAATAGCCGCATCAATGACAGCCCCGTTGGTATCGCTTTTCAGCATAATCGGACTTGTAGCGGTTCTGGTCGGGAGCTTGATGGTATCAATAGCCTTGCTCAAGGAGTAAGATAATTTTTGAATTTTGCATGCCGGAATCCTTGATTCCGTGCATTTTCTTTTTTTCCTTTAACATTATGCTTTTCCGATATATCGCGCTTTTATCTTTCTGATTTGAATTATTCTCATGAGCTTTTACCTTAAACTGCGGAAAAGGCTGGAAAACAAGTTGGCAGAAACCGAGATGAAACTTCTTCCAAGGAGCTACCAGATTATCGGGAAAATCCTGATGTTGAAGCTCAAGCCGGAACTTCTGAGGCACAAGAAACTTGTAGGTTCGGCAATTATGGAAATTCTGCCGTATATGCAAACTGTTTGCCTGCAAAAACAGATTTCCGATATAGAAAGAAAGCCGGATATTGAGGTAATAGCCGGAAAAGAATCCTTTCTGACATTGCACAAGGAGAACGGCTGCCTGTTTGAGATGGATGTGTCAAAATCAATGTTCTCAAAGGGGAACAAATCAGAGAAGATGCGCATTATAAGCCAGATAAAGCCGTATGAGACAGTAATAGACATGTTCGCAGGAATCGGGTATTGGACAATTCCAATTGCCAAGCAAACAAAAGCAAGGAAGATTTTTGCGATTGATATCAATCCAGAGGCTGTAAATTTTCTGGAGAAAAATGTTTTCCTGAATAATGTTTCTCAGAAAGTTGATATTCTGAAAGGCGATTGCAAAATTTTTGCAGATTTGCTGGAAAATACCGCAGACCGTATAGTAATGGGATACATTTTCGGGACAGAGAAATTTCTTCCTGCCGCATTGAAAATGGCAAAAAACAATTGCATAATACATTTTCACAGGAACACCAATATGGAAGAAATTGAACAAATAAAAGACAGCATCATTGAAACAGCAGGAAAAAACGGACGCGAAGTTCAAGTCTTATCGGTTAGGAAGGTAAAGTCATACGCGCCGAAAGTATGGCATATCGTTATGGATTTGAAAGTGAATAAAATTGCTTAGAATCTGTTAAAATATGATTTTGTATGAACATCAAACACGCGCATAAACTCATAATTTATGAAATTGCTGAAGAAGGCGAGAACAGAGAATTGGACTGGTACGGAGCTTTCAACAAGGGCTTGACAGAGCTTTCCGGCTTGGATATAATAAGCGAATCCCACAACGGCTGCGATGTGTATTATGTAAGAAAAAAATCATGCAAGCCTACATAATCTTCAGATCCAGTCTGACTTTCCACATCCTCACTCCGAACGGCAGGACCTTCTGCCTGTGAATTATCTTGTATTTTACTCTTGACTTTTCTGAAATTGTTTTTATCTTTTCTTCCAAATCCTTAAACAAGGTTTTCTCCTCGCTTATCCCGTACAAATGTATAATCGCTCCTTTTTTTGCAACCGCGAACGCCTCTGGTAGAAACTCGTAGGCTGTTTCGGGCAGCGGCATCAATATCCTGTCAAACTTGCCGAGCTTTTTGTAAACGTTTTTTATGTCAGCGCAAATGTTTTCCACGTTGCCTATCAATTTGTTCAAGCAAATACTTTCATCCGCATACTCCACGGCTTTCTTGTTAATCTCCACACAGACGATTTCGCAGTTCTTTTGTTTCGCAATTGCGATTGCATAAGGCGCTACTCCGGAAAACATCACAAGAATCCGATCACCTTCTTTTGCCAACTTTGCAATACGCTGGCGCTCTTCCGCCTCGCGCGGCGAGAAATAAGCCTTGCGCGGGTCAAGCTTGAAAAACATGCCATATTCCCTGTGCACTACTTCCGTATTTTTATCGCCTGCCAAAAACCGCAGCTTGTATATGCGAAAAATGCCGGACCTTCCGCTTTGTTTTTTCAGAACGCTTTTCACGTTCGCATACCTTTCCATCAGTTCCAGCGCCTCCTTTTTTCCGCCTTTTTCTATGATTGCAACAGCCTTTTCCCTGCTTCCGACTATGTCTAACATGCTGTTTATTTAAATTTGAACAGATAAATTGCTTTCATGTTGTATCTTATCGGGCTCGGATTGGGAAACGAGAAAAGCCTGACATTGGAAGGATTGGAAGCTGCAAAAAAATGCGAATGTTACGTCGAGTCATACACCTCGAAATACGAGTCGCTTGAAAAATTGGAAAAGCTGGTTGAAAAGAAAATAATTGTTCTAAAGCGGAGCGATGTTGAGGAAGGTTCGCAAAAGTTTTTGGATGCCGCAAAAAAGAAGGATATTGCCGTTTTTGTTATTGGAGACCCGCTCGCAGCCACAACCCACATTGACTTGGTTATCGGCGCAAAGAAACAGAATATACCTTTTAAAATAATTCACAATGCTTCAATATTCTCGGCTGTCGCGGAATGTGGACTTCAGCTTTACAAGTTCGGCAGAGCAGCAACAGTGCCATACACAAAACATGTTGAATCAGTGAAAGATGCGATAGAAGGAAACCGCAAACTCGGATTGCACACGCTTCTGCTTCTTGATTTGGATGCGGACAAAGGAAAATATATGACCGTGAAAGAGACGGTGGAAATCCTTCTTGAAAAGAATATTATCTCGGAAAATGAGAAGCTGGTAGCCGCGCATATAGGAAACTCGCAGATATTTTATGATATTCCCGATGAATTGGTGAAAAAGAAAATCGGCACGCCTTCCGTCCTGATTGTTCCGGGAAAACTGCATTTTATGGAGAAGGAGTTCTTGGAGATGATAGAAAAATAAAATTTAGATAAAACATGATTTTTCTTGATATTCGCACCGATTGCAATAAATATGTTTAAGGACAATAATTTTCGTAAGGGAGAAAGCCGCTGCATATCCCTGAGCAAAAATTCCCGCAGAAAAATCACTCATAATCATTTCCTTATCTCCAGAAACAACATAATCTCCTCTGGCTGATTTAACGCCCATTCCCAGAGCGCAACAATCAGGATTATTGCGGTTATTAAGAGGGTCACGAACTCGATGGTCTCCCATAATTATCAATTATCTATTGCCGGAAATCTTTAAATCCTTTTTGTTTCCCTTGCTTTTCGTCTTGTTATTCCTGTTCATCCAGAT
>JAVHRC010000090.1:0-9554 GCA_036171435.1 Candidatus Aenigmatarchaeota archaeon | reverse complement strand
GAAGATGAGCGGAGAACCAAAGAGACACGCATCGAAGAGGCACATGAAAAGCTCCTTATAGAACTCAAGGATCACCATAACCGTATCGAGGACGTGCCTAAATCGGTATTCAAGATTTATTCCGAGTACTGTGGAGTGGGCATTGAAATCTTGAAGGCATGGCTTGCGGAACAGGCAAAGCGGATAGAAGGAGAGTAAATCCTCATATTGCGGTTCTGTCAAGTCTTAGGTTGCTACGATGCCCTGTCAAAATTCGGTTGCTGGCCGGGATTTAGATTAGTTACGAAAAGATTTTAACCTATAAAGTTTATAGTATTAATTATGCTAACAGACTTACAGAAGAGAGTATTTACAAATAGAGTATTTGGAAAAAATTTTATGCAAATATCGAAAATTTGCAAAATAACACCAGGGAATGCCTATAATATTTTTACACATGTGATTAATACTCTGCAAAAAGATATAAAAAAAGGTGAAGAATCAAAGAAAATACTGGACTGTTTGCACTTCATCTGTGTTGATGAGACTGATTACGCACTCTGGAAATATCCTATGCGTCTTTCTTCACCACATCTGATATTTACAGAAACCGTAATAGATATAGCAAAAGAACTTTTCGGAAGTGAATATAAAATATTTTCATTTAAGAAATTACCAACCTACGGCAGACGTGCAAGAGTCGAGGATTTGATTATACACACATTAAGATTTGACCATACGGCGGCTAAAATAATCTCGGAAAGAAACCGTGATTTTGTAGATAAGAATTATTTAAAAACGAGAATAGAAGACGAAGATATGAAAAAAGAGGCGGTGATGGTTTCTTTTGACCTTGATTATGGATTTGACTTGAAGATGGATAACATACTCAGGTACATCAATTTTGATTTTAAACATAATATGCCGTTGGAGGTTAAGCTATGATTAATATACTTTATAAAATTATTCAGGACAGGGGATTGTCCACAGATAAAGTCGTATTGGTCGGGGGTCTTGCGATATCCCTGTATATCGAGGTAGAAGTTAGCAAAGATGTCGATTTTGTTTTGATGTCAGAAGATTATGATAAAATACCGAAAGTGGATGAATGGGGATTAAAAACAGTAAGGTACGAATGGGGGTATGTTGATTTTATAAATCCTGACTATTTCGTATCCAAACAGCATAAAGGCAATGAGTTTGTCACTTATGTTAAGAGACACCGTTCTTTTAAGAAGGATGGGTTATATGTTGCAAACCCCGAAGTAGTGTTTTATACCCGTTTGGTTGTCCCGACATGGGAAAGTCATATCAGCAAGTGTATAAGAGACATGGATGCAGGACTTATACGCAAAAAAGATATGATTTTTAACGGGATAAAGGCAATTGCGGATGTTTTTGGTACAAGAGATGTAATAAATCATCGTATTGGGGTACTGAATCAATACATAACTTCGTATTTTAATCAATAAATTTAAAACTTGACAGAACCCATCCAAACCCTCTCGCAGAGGATATTGCTATCCTCCGGGTGCTTTCGCACAAGGTCTGATTTTAACTTTATGGATTTTTCGCATGGTTTCCTGCCAGTTGCTAACATTTCAATCCCTCTAAGGTCTGATTTTAACGATTTCTGACACCTTTTCTATCCCCCGGGCAGAACCATTTCAATCCCTCTAAGGTCTGATTTTAACATATTTCTTTGAAAAAAAGGGTTCGTTGCTTGAAGTATTTCAATCCCTCTAAGGTCTGATTTTAACTGTAATTCTGGTTGCTGTTTTGTTTTTCTTTTTTCTATTTCAATCCCTCTAAGGTCTGATTTTAACCTTCTGCAGAGAACACAAGTGAGGCTGTCACGCTTGCATTTCAATCCCTCTAAGGTCTGATTTTAACATTTTCGGCTTGATCTATATCTTGACCGGCCCTCCTATTTCAATCCCTCTAAGGTCTGATTTTAACATTTTTAGATCAGGCTACACAGGGCGCTACAAATTCATTTCAATCCCTCTAAGGTCTGATTTTAACATAATACTTGGAAAGTTTTTATTGTGGGTGATAAGAATTTCAATCCCTCTAAGGTCTGATTTTAACCAAGAGCCTTCCCGAAAGCCCACGCAGGAGTACCAACATTTCAATCCCTCTAAGGTCTGATTTTAACGTTGTTGTGTGAGCATGACAGACATGCCGAATGTGGATTTCAATCCCTCTAAGGTCTGATTTTAACCAAGCTTTTTTAAGCCCATTTTTAGCCCGATTTTTTAGTAACTTTAAGATAACTTTATAGGAATTACCTCTCGTTTTTCCTAGAAATCTAAATTGAACTCATTCCTTAAAAACCTTTGGTAAAAAGAATTTATTTATCGTGAATGTCAGGTTTTGTATAGCCTTTATAAAGATCCACGACTTTTTAGGATTCAAATCAAATTATCGTTGAAATTTCTGCATGGAAAGGAGTTTAGTGACAAGTCGCTGTTGCCACTCAACCCCGTATCAAGTGTATCATACCTGAGTATATACCTTTTGTTTGTTGCAGTTATGTAACTTTAAAAAGTATAAAAACAGGCAGTGAAGAAACAATAATAGTTAAACTCTTAAGAGTGCTTTTCTTTTAGATTCCTGCGCCCACCGCTGTTGCCGTTGGTTTCTTAATTCCCGTGCTTTCATTTCTACCAATGTACCTTATTTCAACTACGTGACCTTTTATAAGAGGACCCCACTTTTTATCAATATCTGGATCGCTCTCGATTTCCTTTATAAGATCTTCCTCATCTTTGTCTGTGTATTTTCCCATTGTATTATCTTTTAACCCTTTCCCTATATAACCTTTTGCGACTCTCTGGGGCATTATATGCTGTAATTAAAAGCATCTCATCTCCTCCCACCGGCTCTAAGACTAACACCAGTATCCGCCCATACGATTCTCCCAACAGCAAATATCTTAAAATTCCTTTTACAATCCTCCTTTGGATGGTAAAATATCCTGCAAGAACATTATGAACTTCGGATAGGTCAATTCTATGCTTTGCTATATGCCATATGGTATCTTCATTATATACTAACTTAATATTATTCCAGTTTACCGTTCAAACCCTCTCCAACGGGAGAAGCACCTGCGACTTTCCCGTAGTCCGCTCCAGTTCAAGTGTTCTTCTCAATTCCTGTATTGCTTTAAGCATATTCGTGATCCTTTCCTTATGTTTGCCTTCCTGCAACCCAATATCTCCAATTCCTTCCTGCATGGAAAAAAGATACCTGTCTGTTTCCCGCTCTATCTGGCTTGGCGGCATGTGTCTTGGGTTTAATTCCCGTGCACTTCGAATGTCCGTTTTCAGGCTCCCGTAGAAGGGTGCTGCCTTTTCCTCGTCTGCCAGCGCGTCTTTCAACTTTTCCTCGATTGCTTTCAGGCTGTCCTCAAGTGCTGCGGGCACATCTACCGGCTCACTCACCGTTGCCTGGCCTGTATATGCAGTAGCGCCGGGGTACGCCTGCATCTTCCCGTATTCTCTCAACATCAGCATGTATCCATCCTTCTTTGCTGCAAGCAGATCCATGTCTTCAGGCGGAACGCCCTTGAACCATATGCCTTTCAATTTACCATCATGGGAGCCATAGCAAACCATCAAAACAAAAGCCCCGCCTGACAGCCCTGCTCCAAACGGCTCGCCAGCATATTTCGTTCTGAACATCGGTACGCCGTGCATGGAAAGGCACTGCTGGATTACCCTGCCTACATTGGTCCTGAAATCAATAGCCTTCCGGGGGATTACGGTATCGAATGCCCGCTTGATAATCGTAGCAATTTCTGGATAGCCCGTATCTTCCAGCACATGTTTTAGAAATAACCCGTCATGCTCTATATCTACCTGTTCTGCCATAATCCTTGAATTAAAAGATAAGTACAAAACATAATAAAACTATCTATCCGTGGTTACCTCCATCGGGGAAGTGGGGGTCACTCAGTTTCGGCTTCTCTCTCATAGTGGCTGCATTTAGCTTCCTCACAGGTCATAGGGATTACCCTCTGTCCGTGCCTTGAAGGTTCGCCCTATCTGCATTTAGCTTCCTCACAGGTCATAGGGTAATGACATGAAAGCATGTGCCCTACGGGGCAGAACATGCACGACATTGGGTTGTTGTGCTTCATGGGGCAGGTTCCAGGAAAAAAGGCAAAAGGGGAAAAACTAAATATAAAAGAGCTCATGTGTTAGTTGCAGAGCTTGATATGATAAATGTAGGGATGTAACATAAGAACAAAGAGAAAAAGGGAGGAAAAAACCGTTACGGATTTCTTCCTTTTTTTGACAGTAATAAAAACATGCGCTGGCACAGTGAACCAAAACCTACGTAGGTTTTGGCATCCAGGCTTAAAAAAAACGATAGGTGCGGGTTCAGTCTCAAAATATGAGTAAAGTAAAACCTACGTAGGTTTCGATATAAAAATCCTGTGCATACCGCTTTTAACTGTGTAAAGAACAGTATAATTTTATTGTAAAAGGTCTGCTGCTTTTGATTGTTTGTTACCAGATATTTATAATTGTTTATTATGATGATTTCTCTGAATAATGATTTCAACTGTGTAAAATTCAGTCTAAATTCTTTCAGTTACGGCTACACTTTGTTATTAATCAAATATTTTTAACATAAAATATTAACGAAGTACGTAAAAGAAACCTTATAAAGGCTCTGTTTCTGGTATAATATACGTAGGTTTCGAGCAAACCTACATAAGTTTTGTCAAAAACCTACTCATATCCAGATGAAACCTGCGTAGGTCTTCTCCCTGCCCGGCTCAAAACTTACGTAACTCAAGAGCTAATATGAGTAGGTTTTAGTCGAAAATTACGTATGTAAGACTACGATATACGTAGGTTTTGAGGACAAAACCTCTGAAAATCCCTGCAAAAAGAGGGGTGTTTGCTTGTCACAGTCTAAAAAGTCAGTATCGCCTGCATGGTCTGTCCGAAAAAAAGTGCTTGCCGGAGGACTCTATGACGGGTTAGAAAAAATGAGTTACGTATGAGTACGTATGAGTAGCAGAACAAAAATTACCCTTAAATTAGTTTATTTTCAAAAATACCCAAAAAACGGGCAAACAACAGCCATGCGAATCCTATGATTCATGTTAGGTTTTTTACAGGTCTTCGATATTCCCTGCGATAAAGGGTATAAAAAAAAGCCCGATAACTGAAAATCAAGCTGCGGGACAGGAAAAACAAAAAGTGATATGTTTATGATATTGATGCTCATTATGCGAAAGCATATATACCGTGACAGACAATATAGCCTTTAAGGGCAAAAGCCCGACTCGGATGAATCAAAATGCAGATAAAAGAAAATCAAAAAAAGACAAAAATCTTGCCAGATGGAGCCATAAAGAAGCGCTCGATAGAAGTCAGTATGAATACTAAAAATGAAACTTGTCAGCACGAATACGTCCATGTCGGAACTCTACATTTGCATGGTCAGGACGTGCGAAGTGATTTCAAATGTTCTAACTGTAGAAAGCCCCTATCCCTCCCCACACGCGACTGTTTGGTGGTTGAGGGGAAGCTACAAGCATACGGAACAGGGGGGAAAGTATGACAGAAAGCGAAAAAATATATTATGTTCGTGTAACACCAAAAAGTCAAGATGGTGGCTCACCAACATCATGGGACGTAGAACGATTACGAGATTCTATGAAAGGTCTTGGATTTGATGCTGAAATTAAAGTACAGGAAAGTATTGAGCCATTTATACCTGAAAAGGTCTTTACAACTCCAGCGAGAGCGAGAAGCACACCACAACGTATAATCAGAACTTTAGATAAACAAGAAGCGGGTAGTGGTGGAACTGGGACTGGAGGCTTTGGCGGTTCAGGCGGTATTGGATAAACAAGAAGCGGGTAGTGATGGAACTCCACGAAGCGGTAGTATTGGAAGTTTTCAAAGTGGCAATGGAGTTACAGTCACAAAGCCAAACAATGATACGACGGATACGGAAGAGAATTGCAAGGACGATAATGACTATTGGCGACGTATGGGGTGTAGCATGCAGGAAGATACCACCAGCTTAAGGGTAAACAAAACCACGCTTGCTTTTTTCAACCAGCTAAAGTCGGAGGAAGCTGGAGCCAGGGGACAAAGCACCATTGACCAGGATAAATTCCTGCGCTTCCTGCTGCTCCTCTATCAGCGGGTCAGGAATGATCCTGTACTTCAAAAAATCAGAGAGAAGGAGGTTAACTAAATGAGCGAAATATACAACATGGCATAAAGGCAATGACGGGGCGTTAGGTTTAAATGCTATTAGTGTTATAACATGTTGTAACAATGATAGTTAAAATTAGAGAAATAGGAAATAGTAAAGGAATTATTATTCCAAAAAATCTGCTGCAAGACATAGGTTTTCCTGAGTCAGTGGATATAACTTTTGTTGATGACGGTCTTTTACTTAGTGGTGCAGATAAAATCGTAAGACGCAAACCGAGAAACGAAGACGAGTCCGAAGGATTATACCAGATAATGAAGGCAGAATTGGATGCTGATTTAAACAGCGGAAAGCTCAAATTTATAAGCGAAAGGGAAATTGAAGTAATATTATGATAAAAGAACTTGAAACAGTAGCATCCATAAGAAATTTACTAGACAGGAAAAAATATTTTATGTCTATCTTGACGAGAGAAACCGAAAAAATGGGCACACATCCTGTTGTAGTCGGCGGAACGGCAGTCGATTTTTATACCAATGGGCTTTTTCCAAGCCGTGATATTGACCTTATCGGCAGCCGAAAAACAATAGGGGAAATACTTGAAAAAGAGTTTGGGTTTGGTCGTGCCGGTAGGCACTGGGTTAATGAGCGTATAGGTATTTTTGTGGAAGTACCGAGTGACCATCTATCTGGAGATAAGGATAAAGTCACAGTTATAAGATTTGGTAACTTAAAATTATATGTAATCGGTATCGAGGATTTAATAATAGACCGTCTGAATGCTTGTGTATACTGGAAGTCTGATACAGACTGCAAACAAGCAGAGTTTATGTTTAGATATTATTATAGCCGAATGGACTTGAATTATCTGAACCTTAGAGCAAAAAATGAAGGACATGTTGAGACGTTGAAAAAATTACAGTTGAAAAAGCCTTAACCGCATTTCCCACGAAGTTAACACCCCTCTATCCCCCATACTCCACTTTTACTTTTTCCCATACATTGTTAAGGACAGCCGTATCTCCCTCAACACGTTTATATAATTTAATTAAAAACAGCAAAAACTCCTCATGAGTCAAAGTCTTTTTAACACGCAGTGCCTCATTAGTTTTTGCCTCGTTAAACTTCAAAAGAATACCAGAAGCTGCGGTTATTGTGGACATGCCTATTACTACTTTAATATTTGATGGTATTAATTGTTTTCGATTATATCATTTATTTCCATGAAATCACTTAAATCACTTAGTTCAATTATAAAGTATAAATGTATTAGTTACAGTTTTGAAACTAACATGACTGACGACGGCGCAATATTCAGGGCGATTAAGATGGGCTGTCCGGACAATATTATTGCGGACACTTTGGGAATCCTATCGGGCACACTCGAACAGTACAAGGAAGAATTCGAGGAGATAAAAGGCTGTTACAGCCAGGCGAAGCCTTTCGAGCAGACGGCAGCCCTGTTAATGAAACCCGCAGAACTTGTCTGGTATGTATACCACGTAATTGAAACTGATAAAAAGGCGCTGGAGAAGGAAATCCTCGCAGAAACCAATGGGGAGCAAAGAGTGGGGCCGCCAAAACTGACCCCTCCCCCCCTGCCTCCGCAGGAAGAGACGGAAAAACCGGAACCCAGGACTCCGAAAAGGAGGAAAAAGGACGTTACCAAAGAGAACGTAGAGGAAATAATCCGGGAAACAGCAGAACAACCTGCAGCAGAAGTTCTCGTTGATGACGCAGGGAGACTGGGAAGGGAGATTGCCACAGGACGGCAGGAACTGGGAAAGCATGTGATGGAAGCCACATCAACAGCGATGGTGCAGTTCGGGTACGAAGACCCCATAGCTTTTTTCGATGCAATTTTCAAATTTTTTATAGACAATTACGGCACCGTCCAGAATAAAGACGCCCAGATCGCAGACTTAACAGCGGCAAACGAGACGTTCCAGGCAACCATAGACGAGGATATTGTAAAACTGTTCATAGGGAAGAGCATCGACAGGTTTGCCACATCAGCTCAACTTGGAAAAATACCCATAACTTTCGATGACATCGAGGCTTACAGGGACCTGTTGATAGCCTTTTTTAAATCAAGCCTGCTGGGTAAAGTCGAACTTGGACCCGAGGAAACTGCCAGGTATAGAAAGCTAATCGATGATATTGTTACTGTAAGTTCATTAAAAGAAGGAGGAAAATAATGGTTAAGAGACAGGAACCCCCCCCGCAGGTTTCACCGCAGATAATGAGTGCAGTGCGTCCGGCTGCACCGCTGCTACAGCCGACGCATGAGGCGGATGCAAAGCTCAACCAGTTAGCGCAGAGGATGGGGATAACCCGCGAAGAAGTCATGGATAAAATCCTGGAATCCATCCCGGATGAAGAGCAGCCAAAAGAAAGCTTCACAGACCAGAGCCTGAAGAAAATCGAAACTGCGAGGCGCCTTGGACTGGCAGGAGAGGACATGTCAGACCCCATAAATATCAAAGCAAGGATGAAATTACTGAAAGACATGGACAAAGAGGATGCAATGAGCATGAAGGAGATGCTGCAGATGGGGTTACTGCTCAGGATATTGCCCCCCCAGGATAACCAGCAGCAGGGCGGGGGGGCGCAGGCGGCACAGTGGCAGCAAATGGTAAACGACATGAAGGCAGAGAACGAGAAGCAGCGCCAGTTCTACGAAGGGAAACTCAAGGAACAAGAAGATAAACTCAAAGACCTCGTTCTTGAGAAGAGATTCCAGGGCCTGGAGGAAAGGCAAAGTGGTAATATGAACACCCTGTCCGAGCAGCTTGAGGATCTCAGCCAGAAGGTAGAGCTAATCAGAACCATCCCACCAAATGCAACGCCTGAACAGAAAAAAGATGCGATAGCACAGCTTGAAGATTACGGCAGCCAGTTGGAGCGCATCAAGACCACATTAGCCAAGGCTGGACTGATCCCGGCTACGCCAGGAGTACAAACCAGCGCGCCTTCAGCACAGGGGACGGAAATTTACCGCAATGCGGATGGGAGCGTAAACAAGGTCATGTACCTTATAGACAGGATTACGGGTGCAGTTGAAAAGGGATTAGAAGCAATGCAAAAAAAAACTCCTGAGAGGGGAGAATTTGTAGAAACGCCAGCACCGGCACGGCAAGAGTCACAGTATACCGAAAGGCGCATGTCGGAAGAAGAATATGCAGAATTTTTATTAAGCAAACCCAGCCGCACGCCCGAACAGCAGCAGTGGTTGACTGCCTACAGGAACTATCTTATTAAACAGCAGGCTCCGCCCCAGACAAAGGCGCAGGAGTATAAACCCCCGGAACGCAGGGAAGCCGCAGCGCCAGCAGTCCAGCCAGCAGAACAGCCTGCGGGGTGCGGGCTGTGCGGAAGGCCGGAAA
>JAVHRC010000089.1:0-2110 GCA_036171435.1 Candidatus Aenigmatarchaeota archaeon | reverse complement strand
GAATCATTGTGCGCGGTCCAGCTCCGTTGCCGCAGACCGTGCCGTCCATCACCGTAAAAATTCCCTTGTGAATTTCTTTCTGTATTGTGAGTAAGTCCACGAGCACGTCATGAATATATCTGTGGCAGTGGTGTCTTACCTCTTTTAAGAGCCCGCCGAAAGCGTTTTTCATAGAGCCTGTCATCTGCGTATGCCCGTGCGTTTTCATCGTCGGCAAATGCAGCACGTTCGAGCCTATGAAATCCTTCGGGATTTTCACGCCTTCGGGAAAAACTTTCTTGTCAAGAACAAGAAGCTCGTGCTTCGGCTTGTATTCAACCCATTCAACATCCGTAAGCGGCTTGAACGGAATATTGTATTTGTCGAGAATTGGAAGCCACTTGTTATTTTTTGCGCCCTTCCAAGGATTCGTAACAACAGTCTTGTTTTCCATTGCAACAATATCATTGTATCCGTCGTTTCTCATTGTCTTCGCCACGCCTTCCAGCTGCCAGGGACTTGTCGAGCACGCGGGAAAAAAAAGGCTCCACGAAAGATTGAGCTTCAGGATTGTTTTCGCGCTTTTCGGCAGGGCTTTTTCATAATCCGCGGCGCGCATAAGCTTCCCGATATCTTCCAGCACGGACTGCGGCGAAGTTTTCATCACGACTACTTTACTCATGGTAAAACCTGTTTTATTTTCATAAGAATAATATTATCACGGAAAGTATTAAAATAACAAGGCATGCTGCTATGAATTTCGGGGACTTCGTGAATATCTTTTCCGGCTCCTTCACGGGGCTGTCCTTTTCAAAGCCAAGCCTGTAATACCAGTGCATCATGTATGCGAAAATCGGGACCAAAAACACAAGCATCGGCTTTAGGCTCAATGCAAGCACTGCGAACAGCGCTATCGACGCGAGCGCAGAGAATATCGAAATCGCCTTGAGCTGCGGAATGCTGTAGCTTTCCAGGACCGCTCTCAGCTTTTCTATTTTCTCATCCCGCTTTTCCGCAATTCTTTTCATGGAGAGAAGGAAGACGGCAAGAAAATATGAAAGGAATATTATGGAGATTCCGGATGCTGTGACGCTTGAGAATTTTACGGACAGTTCTATAACTCTTGGCGGAACATTGAAAAGAATTGACTGTATTGTGTCCGGCGATATTGCACTGGATATAATATTGAAATTCATGGAAAATCTTGCCTGGTTGAAAGGTTCGAACAAATACCAGCCTGCCATGACCCTCAAAGGGAAGTTCAGCGCCACGGAAACTATGTCAAGATATTTTCTGTCCTTGAGCCTTGGCTTAAAGCTGTATGCGACGTTGTTCAAAAAAAGGAAAATGTCAATAATAAATATTATCGGGTTGAGTGCAAGTCCGAGCAGGAACGCAGTTGCAAGAAGAACGGCTGCAAAAACATAAGCCTCGCTTATTCCTATCGCGCCGGAAGCTATCGGCCTGAACTTTTTTGAAGGATGCTTCCTGTCTTTTTCAACGTCGGCAATGTCGTTTATAATGTACATTGCGCCCTGCACGAGAACGAGGTTTATTATGGCAAGAATCAGAAGAAGCGAAACCATGTAGAGGCTTGATGGAAGCAAAAAAATTGCTGGCGCGGCGCCGAACAGCACGTAAAAGGATTTGAACCACTGGCGCGGGCGCATCTCTTGAATGTAAGATGAAACTTTCATGATATCACTTTTTGAATAATCCTTTTTAATATCCCGTAATGCTAACCTTTATAAATATCGGCTGCAAAATAGTAAGAGGAATTTCGGATGCGGATTCTTTGGAAATTTGGCAAATATTAAATTATCAAGAGGTTTTAAAATGACAGAGATTGAGGCAAGAAAGACGGGAACAACAACGCTTGGTCTGATTTGCAAGGATGCTGTTATTGTCGCAGCGGACAGGAAAGCCACGATGGGCTACCTTGTGGAAAGCAAGGAAGAACGAAAGGTTTTTCCGCTTGACAAACATATAGCAATGACGATAGCTGGCGGCGCAGGCGACGCGGAGGCGCTTGTCAGAATGCTGAAAGCGCAGTTCAAATTGTACAAACTGGAGCGCGGGCCGATAACGCTCAAAGCCGCTTCAACGCTTCTTGCGAACATCTTGCAGGGAA
>JAVHRC010000088.1:0-2132 GCA_036171435.1 Candidatus Aenigmatarchaeota archaeon | reverse complement strand
CGTGGAAAGAAGAATGAAGTATAAATCGTTTCTTGATTGTGATAACATAAACCTATGTCAGAATACTATCAATTGCTTTTTAAACTAATCACAGAGGCCGTTCATGCTGACGGTGGAGACGGGGATGCTTATGTGGAATGTAAATACCTCTCCAAAGAGGTTGTTGGCGATGCCTTTGGCGAGTATTTAAAAGCAAACAACATAATTGGATTATCTAGGCTGGTAAATGAGAACGTCATAAACTACACCAATATGTCAAATGAGAACTTTGTTTTTTTTGACGAAAAGAAACCAGTCCAAATTCCAACTTGGACAACAATAAGGATAACGATATGAGCGACATAGCAGAAGAAACAAAAGCAATACCAGAAGTGCATTTAGAAATAAAGTCCGGCTTTCATACAAAGGGATCGGAGTATCCAACTCACGATTTCTCGGCGTTTGAAACTATGTATGGTGGCAAACCACCATCTTCAATGACCCTCGCTATAAACAACGAGATGCTTAAAGTATCAATTGACGAAACCCATGAGAGATTTCCCGATAAAGACACAATCATGTATTTCTATTTAGCACCAAAGGTATAATAATGAAAGATTGTAGAATGTTGGTAAAGCACGGTATCCATAAAACCGGAACTGATTACCCCAAACACGATTTCTCTATTACAGAACAATTTTATACTGCGCAGTTCCCCGCTCCTCGTTTCGTAGCCTATAGCGAGAGCACGCTTAAATCTATTCTGGATGAACTTCACGCTATCTCGCCAGGAGACAGTGTTGGCTATATGTATATGATCTATGAAGTAGAAGAGGTTCAAGCACCGTTAAAGCATGCTAATAACTGCGGTTGGTATCAAGACTGGCACTCCTGCGCCGGACCAGAGTTCTGCAATAAACAAAAGGCTGTTGAACCAGAGAGCATGGATGATTGAAATGTGTGAGCATGACTGGGTGTATCTTGGTGGTCATAATGAGTTTTGGTATTGTCGTAAGTGCGGAGTGAAAGAGCGAAGATGAGTAGCAATATAGATATCCTTGAAACAGCCGATGGTGGAATTTCGTTAGAGGTTCGTGCGAAGTCTGTTGGTATTTGTGTCTCTGATCCAGATGAGAACGCTATTGTCTTTTTTGACATGACGAAGACGGAACATCGTGCCGGCCTTAAACAGATGATAGAAGTTTTACAACATCAACTTGACATATGGACACCAGATGGCGAATCGCGATGATAATCTTGGTTGGCTACAATGTAATAACTGCGGTAATGGTTTTGAGATAACTCGGGAAGAAGTAGAAGCGGGTGATTACAAAAATCGTCAAGCCTGTGAGCATTGTTATGGCGGTATTATGACCGTTGATTTCACGTATCCTAACGGTCCGGGTTGGGTCTATAAGGAAATTGAGCCTGTTAATGCGAAAGCTGAAGACCTTGGACAAGATCCTAATGGCAAAATCAGTTCCTTGCCGGTGATCAAAACTGGAAACAATCGTGGCCATCGCAAAGCAGAAAAGGGTGGCGTTTGGATTGGTGCTGGTGGGTATTGTTATGAGGCTAGGCAGGAAGTCAAAGGCGCCAATGTGCCTTGGATTAAAGCGATTAAACGGCTAGGGTATAGAGTAGGAAGCCATGATAACGACGGAGTAGTGGATTACTATATATTCAAGGAAACCAAATGAAGAATAATTGGAAACAAAAATACGATGAGCTATTCCGCATGACCGAAATTTATATCAAGCATCTTCATATCGCCGAAGAAGAAAACAAGGCTCTTCGAGAGGCATGGGAAGAATATGAGAGAGTTCTTACCTCTATATGGGGAAAGGAAGAGCATCCTCACGCATATGCCTATGGTAAAGTTAAAATGACCGTGAAAGAGATTACAGATAAATGATTTGGGAATTTCTTATGCTAGTGGTTCCTTCCGCATTAACACTCGTATTGCTCTTCACGTTCTTTATCTGGCTTTACAAGGAAGAAAAGCGAAGAAAGCAACAGAGACAGCAACGAGAAGAAGAATGGAAAAAAGAAATTCAAACGTTTCGAGAGTGCTGTAAGAAGGCGGTTGAAAGTGATACACCGTGAAATAAGTTTTCTGGCTCCAGGCATGCTTTGTAAATATTACGATAAAG
>JAVHRC010000087.1:0-9829 GCA_036171435.1 Candidatus Aenigmatarchaeota archaeon | reverse complement strand
CTATGCCGCTCCCTATGAATCCTGCGCCGCCTGACACGAATATCAGCATACCGCATATTCGCAGCCCCGGTTTTATAAAGGGCTGAGATTTCTTTTATATCTTTCTTTTTTCCATTAAGGGCTATGAGCATGGCAAAAGGCACTATGTACATATTGGTTGCGCAGCTTGTGTTCATGGCAAGCGGGTACGTCATACATTTCGGATTGGGAAGGCTTCTCGGGCCCGAGCTGTACGGAGTGTACGGGGTAATGCTCTCGCTGATAACTTTAACAACGATAGTGTTGACCGCGGGAATACCGCAGGCGGTCTCGAAATACGTGTCGGAAGGAAAAGACCCGGAAGCCGTCAGGAAGGAGGCAATGAAGCTGCAGATGGTTTTTGCGGGAATATTCTTTATTGCATACCTTCTTCTGGCCGACTATATTGCGCAGGGGTTGAACGATTCAAGCCTGGTCTGGCTTGTCAGGCTAACGTCAATCGTGCTGATACCGTATGCCTTTTACTCGATATACACGGGATACCTGAACGGGCTGAAAAGGTTCGGGACGCAGGCAAAGCTTACTGTCCTTTACTCGATTGCAAAGGTGGCGGGGGTTTTTACATTTGTTTTGATAGGATTGAAAGTTGCTGGGGCAATAATAGGATTTGCAATGGCTCCTTTGCTGGCTGGACTGGCTGCTTTTGTCTTATTCAGGAAAGGTTCTAAAACAAGTTTTGGAAGCGGGAAAATAATTTCATTTGCAGCGCCATTGGCAATAATAGCCTTGGCAACAACGGCAATAACAAGCATAGACATTCTGGCTGTGAAAGCTTTCACAACAAGCGCCGAGGCTGGATATTACACGGCGGCTTCCATGATATCAAAAGTAATATTGGTTCTTGCGGCTGCGCTGACCGCGACGTTGTTTCCATCGATATCCGCTTCAACGTCAAGCAATGATAAAGCCCTTACAAGAACCTACATAACAAAATCCATAAGGTACACGCTCATGTTTTTGGCTCCAATAACAGTATTGTTCTTCTCAACATCTTCACAATTGATAAGCCTTATTTACACTTCTTCCTTTATCCAAGGCGGGGCAGCCCTGCAGATACTTGCCGTCGGGATAACATTATTTTCCATGTTTTCCGTTTTGTCTGCTATAATTTCGGGAAGCGGAAAACCGCATATAACAATGTTAATTCTTCTGTTAGCGGTAACAGCGGACATCATTTTGAATGTTTCCCTGGTACCCAATATCGGAATAACAGGCGCTGCATGGGCAACAACAATATCGTCTCTGGTTGCATTCCTACTTTCAGGCATATATGTGGCAAAGAGATTTCGCGTTTTAGCAGACTTTAAATCAGTAATAAGAATCGGTATTGCCTCTGTTATCACTTTTTACGCATCTTCATTTATCAATTTTTCAGGGATATTACTGATAGCAGAATACGCAATGCTGGCTGGAATATATTTCATAACGCTTTTTATTACAAGGGAAATAAGCAGGGAGGATTTTGAGGTTGCTTCAAAGATTCCTGTGATTGGTTATTTATTCAGGCAGGAGAAGAAGTAAGAAGTGGTCAAAGTGAAGGAAAACATACAGATATTTTTTCTGCAGCTGGCGATAGTGTATGCTGTAATACTTTTCCTCGGGCTGGTGTTCCCTTACTTTCAGTTCTTCATAAGATGGGAAGTGTTCGCGCTGATACTGGCGGTTGCCGGGGCAATTGTTGTTGTGAAGAAAGATATCAAGGTTGATATAAAAACAAAAAACCTCAAGGTTCTTGTCCTTCTGGCTTTCCTAATCGCCTTGGGCTTGCGGACGATACCTTATTTGAACAATGATATTCCGATAGGGTATGACGCCGGGCTGTACAAGTATGCAATGGAAAAATACTCCGCAGGATTGCCCAATGTGCCGGAGGAATCGCTGGACATGTGGATGAGAACGGGACACGAGCAGGGGCTTTACCTTTTGTCGGACGCGCTGCACGTGTTTGGCATAAGTTCAATCCAGATGGAAACTTTCTTTTTCATACTGTTCGGTGCGTTGCTTGTGTTTCCCATCTATCTTGTCGGGAAAAGGTTTGCAGGGGAAAAGCCTGCCGTCATTGCCGCTTTGCTTTATGCGATATCATTCACACAATTCAGGGCTTTTGAATTCATGTATTACAGAACCATTCTTGGAATCTTCATGCTGCTGATGGCAATATGGCTTCTTGAAACCAAGCACAAGTTTCTGGCTGGATTGTTTATTGCTGGTATTGCAATCTTCCACAGGCCGGAGCTGTTCCTGTTCGGGTTTGTTTTCCTTGGCTACATCATCATGAATATTAAGAATAAGGAAAAGCTGAAGAACGGATTTATTGCAATCGCGCTGGCTTTGGCCTTGACTTTGCCTTTCTATCTTCCGAGACTGAGCGAAACTGTTTTGCAGGTGATAATGCCGACGATAACGCAGCCCGGAGGCGGGACGTTCTTTGATTTTGGCACATACCAGTATCTCTCATTGGCATACATTCCTTTCGGCTTCATAGGTTTTGCCTATTTTGCCTTGAAAAGAAAGTTCAATTCGCTGTTCTTCCTTTTTCTGGCAAATTTCATCCTCGTGTTTTTCGAGCTTGTGTTCTTCTACAGGTTCATAATTCCGCTTGACGTTTCGCTGGCTATATTTGCAGGCATCGGATTGGTTATCTTTGCAGAGTGCAAGAGCTATCCGAAATTGATAATCGTGTCCGCCATTGTTTTGCTTATGATAGCGGGATTTGTAGCAACATTCTTTTATTCATTGTCAAGCGCTCCGCAGGTAGAACAAGGCCAGATAGCTGCAGCGAAATGGCTGTCCTCTGCAAACGGCTCTTATGTTATTGCGGAGAGTTTTGATACCCCTCATGTACTTGGCTGGTCGGGAAAGAAAGTGATAGCCCCAGGATTCCTTGACTGGAATTTGTGGAACAGGAGCGAATGGTTTGAGTTCATGGGAGGAACTGACCTGAACAAGACAATCACGCTATTAAACAGGTATAACAGCACCCCTTATATTTATTTTTCAAAACTCCCGGAGACTGTTTATATGCCTGAAAAGTTTAATAACTCTTGCTTCGAAAATGTCTATGAGACGGGCGATGCGGTAATATACAGATACAACGGGTGCTGAAATGTTCGAGATTATCCAAATATTATTCGGGGCGGTCTTCGTGCTGTTTGTCCCCGGGTTTGCGCTCTCGTTCGCGTTCTTTCCGAAAAAAGAAATAGACTGGATAGAAAGAATGGCGCTGAGCTTCGGGCTGTCTATAGCGGTTGTCCCGCTGCTTGTCTTCTACCTCAACAGGTTCCTTGGGGTAAAGATTGACATAATCAGCGTCAGCATAACAATAACCCTTCTTGCTATCGCGGGAGCGCTTGCTTACTTTTACAGGCTGGGCAAACTTCCGGCAGTAAAGAAACATGCAGACAATGTCAGAAGAAAACTGCGCGGAACAAAAAACAAGACTGGCTGGAAGAAATATTAGGCATATGTTCTGAAGAAGCTGGAAAGGCGGATTGAAAAAAGCTATGTTCTTTTTTTCCGGCGGCGGAATCTTTATGAGCGAGAAAGGCGAAGCAGATATGAAGAATATGAAAAAGGCAAACGGCTCCCGGCAGGACAGGCAATAAAAATGTCTGACGAATATGAAAATCTGGAATAAAGGATTGACGAAAGAAAAGGGTGGAAAGCTTTATATAACTAAAAAGGTATAGTCATATAACTAAAAAGGTATATATATGATTTTGTCAAAAACCCAGATTGAAATAATGAAGATTTTCGCATCCAAGACAACGGAAAGATTCAGCATAAGGCGGATTTCCATACTCTTAAAAAAGCCATATCCACTTGTTCACAGGTCTGCCAGGGCTTTGTTGGACAGCAAGCTTGTTTTAAAAGACGGGCATAATCTGCTGTCGCTTAACTGCAAAGAAAACCATCCAACGCTGTCATACATAGAATCGCTGAGAAGAGAAATTTTTCTTGAAAAGAACAAGACGCTTGCATTGTTTGCAAAAGATGCCCTTAACGGTTTAAACCTGGATTTCTTTACATTTCTAATTTTCGGCTCATGCGCGGCAGGAAAGGAAAAGCCGAGAGATGTTGATATGCTGTTGATTGTGCCGGATAAAAAAGATGCCGACAAGGCTGAAAAGATTTTGAATAGGATATCATCCAGCTTTAGCCTTGATTTCCATTTTGTTGTCATAAGCGCGGAAAGCGCGCATGAAATGCTGTCAAAAAGGGACAAGCCGAACGTCATGAACGAGACATTGAACAATCATATAATCATATTCGGAGCGGAAAATTATTACAGGTTGTTGAAACATGCTCGATGAAAAAAAGCTGCGGGAGGCGGGAAAAAGGGCGGAGAGCCACATAAGGGAAGGACTTATTGCAAAAGAAAAGGAAGGCAGGTTCGTGCAGTTCTTTCTGGACAACGCCAGAAACTCGCTTGAATCTGCAAAGCTGTTGTATGAAGCATCAACAAACGAGAATGTGAAAAATGCGCTGGGACTTTCAGGATTTAACGGCTTTCTCTGGGTCATAAATTCAAGCTATTATTCGATGTTCTACATGGCAAGGGCTCTCCTTGAGAGCCGGGGCATAAGAATCAAGTCGGATTTGTCCGTGCATGCCATTACATTCGATGCGATTGTTTATTACTTCTATCTTACGGGAAAGCTGGAAAAGAAGCTGATAGAGGAGTTTGCTGAAGCCGAGGAGGAAACCGCACAAATGCTTGGCAAGGAAAAGGCAAAAGAGCTGATAAGCGATTACTTCCACGAAAAAAAGAAGAGAGGGGACTATACTTATGAATTGGGGGAAATAGCAATGCAGGAAAAGGCAAAGACTTCGCTGGAGAGGGCGAAAAGATTCAGCGAGGAAATAAGGAAAATAATGGGAGTTTGATGAGACTCAACTGAAAGAAGAAAATATATTGAAGATTTTACAATAGGTATGTTTATGTGTTGCGAACACAAGCAGATAGATTTTAATTGCCCGGACTGTGACGCGTGGTATTGGAATTACTTCGGCAGCGGAAAGAAAGGGACGCATTAGGGAAAAATTCCCTTAAAAAGCTGGAAGAAATAAAGCTTTAAATAGAACAAACAAACAATAAATTATTGAGTTTTAGTCTTTGAGGTATGATCCCTACGGGACGTCGCCTCTTGGGTGATTGAAGAGCTCGCCTCTTGCCAAAAGCAAGAGTATCGTTATATTCTTCTGAAGAATATCCTGTCAAATCCTGTTTTGTCTTCTATATAATACCCCATCATAACATCTATAATTTGTATTTCTTTTGAAGAAGAGGACGAAGCTTTTCCTGCATAAAAATTCAGCAGACTGCCGTTGGGCTGCTTTATTGTGGCCTTGATTTTGTTCTCATGCCTTATCGCAACCTTCTCCCCCGTCAGCCTCAAAGAAAGCTGGGAAAGCAGTGTCTCTATGAAATGAAGCGTCCCGTCCTTCACGGATGAGACGTTGTAATCATCGTCAACAAGCATCTCAACGGAGCTGTATTTGTTCATGAGCCAATGCTCGAGAGAATGCGATATCGCGTTAGGCACGTACAGCAAATAATATTTTTTCTTCAGCTCCTCCTTTGGCCTGTGATGGTGGAATATGTTGAAATTCAAGCCGGAATTATTGGCAAGCTCGACAATCTCCTTTCTTGCCATGACTTTTACTTTCCTTGATATTTTGCTCCAATGAAACGGCGGTCTTACGAAGCTTTTGGAAAATGCTCGAAAAGCGGAGCTTTTCGGCATGCCGGAATCTCCGATTCCGTGCATATTTTTGTCATGCTATTATAGAAGCTGTCAAAATCATAAATCTTGCCTGAAGCAACACCGGAATATCTCATCCCATGGGAACTGTCGATTGCTATGACAAACATTATGAGAATCTGTTTATTCGCGCTTATAATATTTTTGTATAGAAACCGTTATTATATGAGTATGTAACTGCTTGCATAAAATTCTGAAATTGGTTTCATATTCAATAGCTTTATTAATTCCAGCATATAATATGAATTACGAAAATTCTGCATTTGCGATGCGTGAAACGGGCTTAAGAATAATTCTAGAAAAATAAGAAGTGAGTAGGATGTACATTTACGACATAGGCTATTACAGCCATGAAGAGAGCGATAATGTCCAGTTTTATCATGAGCAGAAATTCAGCAAAAAGGAATTTGAAGATGCACGAAAACAGAGTTTTCGGCATCCCGGAATCGAAGATTCCGTGAATATCGTGATCAAAGCAGCAATCAATATGTTAAAAAATCAGAAGATAGGAAAAAGGGGAATTATAACCTTTCAAGATATATTTCACGACGTTGCAGAAGAGTTAACTAGGAATTTTGGCTTTAGAAGAGTGGACTTTACTGCAAGATTTAACGCTTTCGGCTGGGCAAATATTCTTGATAAAAAAGATTGGGAAGATGACAGGGATGAGCAGCTGAATCTATTGACAGAGAAGTTGATGGAAAGTAAGTAGTGTGCGCAATTAATTATAAATCATCTCTTCAATCTATAGTTATGATTAAGGAAAAATTCTTTTTAAACCCCAAAGTTAAACTTTCATAATGCTTGACTATTATCTGCTTTCGGTTCTCGCATTTTTCGCGCTGCTGGCCGCATTGATTTATCGCGACAGGAAAAAGATTCAGATAAGCTATCATCTGCTTTTCATGCGAAGAACGAAAAGGTTTCGCGACGTGATAGATTCCGTTGCGAAAGCCTCGCCGGGATTCTGGAAAGTTTTCGGCACGGTGGGGGTGATAGTCGCTTTCGGCGCGATGTTCTTCGGTTTGTACTCGGTTTCGCAGGCTGCAGCGCTTGCGCTTTCCGGAAAAATAAAAGAGCCTGCAGCGGGGCTTGTGCTCCCGATACCGAGCAGCCAGCCTTCGTCAATACCCGGAGTCATAGGAATACCGTTCTGGTTCTGGATAATCACGATAGCAATAATTTTAATTCCTCACGAGTTCATGCACGGCGTGATTGCAAGGATGGAAAAGGTAAGATTGAAAAGCGTGGGACTGCTCCTGCTCGCAATTTTTCCCGGCGCGTTTGTGGAGCCTGATGAGAAACAGCTCGCCAAAAAAGGGATATGGCCAAGGCTTCGCGTTTTTGCGGCTGGCAGCTTTATCAACATTATAATCGGATTGTCCGTGCTTTTCATTGCGCAAACATTTTTGTGGAACGCCGCGGTGCAGCCGGGATTGCTGATAACAAGCGTTGCGGATAACTCGCCGGCCGCGCTGGCGGGACTGAAGGAGGGGATGGTTATACAGCTTTCTGGAAATCCCCAATATTCTTTTTCCGGCTATTCTGTTGCTGTCTTGACCTCAAGAATCGAGATACCCGCAATAGTTCAAGCGGAAAACAGGACATTTTATGCAACAACTTTTAAAAAGAATATAGCGGGAACAACTTCCGAAGAGATGCCAGAAAGCATGGGAGAAGCCCTGTTTGAAAGCAGAATGCTAAAAGTCAAGCCTGGAGACATAGCGATGCTAAATGTTAGCAATAAAGCATATAATATAGCTGTCGAAAGCGACCCGAAAGCCCCAACCCTTCCATATCTCGGCATTTCAACGAGCATTAACACCGCTGACGCGGGAAACTTCGTTGTCCTGTATCCGCTTCTCGCGTTCGTCTGGATGCTCTCGGTTTTCGTTGGGATATTCAATATTCTTCCAATCAACCCGCTTGACGGCGGGCTCATGGTCGAGGCTGTCGCGAAAAGATACGCGAAGAAGAAATCGAAAATAATCGTGCGCGCGATAACGCTCCTGACGCTGTTTATTCTTCTTTTGAATTTCATCGGCCCGTATCTGGCAAGAATTCTCTAGAAAAAATTAAGTGATTAAAATGGCGGAACAGATGAATGTAGTTGAACTACAAAAACGACTTGAATTTATAAATTTAGTAATCAATGAGAGAGAATCACCAAACAGGAATATCCTCTTGGAAAGATTGGAAAACCTTCCGAACGTTGATGGATTATTGTTTAAAGCTGACAAAAAATATATCGAGCAGAAGGTGCTATTTGAAACACTTTTAAGAAAAATGTTGTCTGATGGAAAAATTTCAATTTTGAATTTGGATTTCAAAGATGCCACAGGCAAGGAGAAATTAGTTCTTATTGGCTTAGGAAGACTTTCAAGGATAGGTAATGAACTTTCTCAAGTAGTAAATTCAAGTTGCATATCAGATTATGCAAAATGTTTCATAATACTGAAATTGCTTGAAACGAATTATGGAATATTGGGAGCTTATCTGAAGCCGTTTGCACGAAAGATTGAACCGGACACAAAGCTAGAAAAAAATGGGGCGGAAAGCGTGCAGATAATATTGGACGTGCTTAAGAGATATGATTTTCGTTTTGAAAATATTTTTGAGGACTTACGTCTTGATATTCGCGGCTCAATAGCACACGAACATTATGAGATATCGGATGATGGTAAAAAAGTCATATTTGGAATGTGTTCAAATCCTAAAAATGAATATTCTTTAATAGAATTAGCCAGAATCAACTCATATCAAACAATGATGTTAAATGTTATAATGGTAATTACTTCTCAAATTCAATTAGATTACCTAAAAATAGAAAAAGCAGAAATTCAGAAGATGATGCAATGACACAATTTGAAACTAAATCATCATAATACAATATTTTTCTATCTGACTTCAATCTCCTTTATTGTTGAGTTCCTCTCGAGTATCTGTTTTAAAATCTTGATGTTCGAGCCGTTCTTGCCTATGACTGCGCCGCGCTTCGCGGCTTTTATTGACGCTTTTCCGTTATCCACTTTAACGCTTTTCGCGGAAGGCACAAGGTTTTTCACAAATTCCGCCTCGTTCTCGGAATATTCAAAGACTTTTATCTTGCATCCTATCATGTCCTCCGCGTTTTTTATGTTTTCGCCGCCCTTCCCGATTGCCTTGCCCATCCCGCCCTTATCTATGAGAAACAGGATTTCGGGTCCGTCCTCGCCGTCAATCTTCAAGCAATCGTGCACGCGGCTGCGCGTTATCCTCTCGAAAGCGGATATCAGTTGTATGGTGTCGTTGTCAAACGCTCGCATTGAATCTCCTTCTTTGATTTTTGTTTTGGATGTATTAAAATATAAGATAATTAAATTATAAGACAAGATTTTTAAATTATAAGACAATTTTTTGGCTGTTTCCCAGAAAGAGAATTTTACATTATGAATTTATCAGGGTGTTACGCTTTTCTAGCCGCATAAATCTTTTCATCTGAAGTCATACCGTCATTTCTTCTTATGTTCCTCAAGAACGGCAAGGCTTGCAACCGCAAAAGGCTTTCCGCAGAATATTCCCAACTGCTTGCCTGTGCCAGCAAAATTTTCCACTTTCACGCCGGATATTTTCGCGGATGCGCTGATGTCATTTTTAACATTCTCAATGCAGTTTGAGGCTACAAAAATCATTTTCGGATTCTTCAGCTTCAGCGCTTTCATCACGGAGCGGCTTCCAAAAAGTACGCTGCCCTTGGCAACAGCAGCCTTCAGCTCTTCATGGACTGCGTCAGCCTTTTCCATCTTTTCCTGCGCTGCAGCAGCCTGTCCTGTCTGCTTTACATCCGTCTTGCTCATTTCGCTCTTTTTTCTTGCCATCTTTATCACTTGACATCATTGGAATGAATTTACAGTTACGCTATTCTGGTATGCTTCTTCTTTTTGCAATTTAACTTCTTACAACTCATCTTTTAGTCTTTTTATTCTTTTGCTTTTTTGACAGGAGGCTTGAACGTGAGGTCAAACATGCCGGTGCCTATCGGAACC
>JAVHRC010000086.1:7908-9919 GCA_036171435.1 Candidatus Aenigmatarchaeota archaeon | reverse complement strand
TTTATGCCAGATATCCGCCCGGTTGACACGGAAAAGAGCTACGAGAAAGCAGCCATCCGAAAAACTCAAGTTCAGATGGCGCAGCGCATTTTGCAGGAGCTTGCGCTAGATGAGAACTCTTTTGTCCTTGATGCGGGATGCGGCTCCGGCTTCTCGATGGAAAGCGCGCTCGCGATTTCAAAAAACGTTTTCGGCTTTGATATTTCATCGGAGCTTCTTCTTGTCGCAAAAAGAAAGGGAATAAGAAATCTTGTCCGCGCCGACTTTGCGAACATTCCATTCAGGGAAAACGTTTTTGATGCGATAATCTCAATATCCGCGCTGCAATGGTTTTATCCGAAAGACGAGCATGATGTAAAGGACCATTATGCGCAAATAGCAAAAGTGTTTTTTCGCCTGCTAAAAAGCGGCGGAAAAGCGGGATTGCAATTCTACCCCGCTTCGGAAAGGGAATGGGAAATCGCAGTCAAATGTTTCAAGAAGCTTTTTGGCGGATACATAATCGAGGAAGGCGAGGGAAGAAAAAGGAAGAGGTATCTTATTTTGGAGAAGAAGTGAAATATATGGTTCCGCACAATCCGGACGAGCTTGTTGCTATTGTTAACGAGAATGATAAAGTCATTGGAACAGATACGAGAGACAACGTTCATAAAAAAGGATTGCTTCATAGGGAAATAGGTGTAATAGTTTTTAACAACAATGGCGAAATGCTTCTGCAGAAAAGAAAAGATAACGGAAGATACAGTTTTTCTGCGGGTGGACACTTTTCCGCAATCGAAAATTATTTGCAGGGTACAATCCGTGAAGCGAGGGAAGAAATAGGAATAGAACTTAAGGAAAACGATTTGAAACAGATAGCAAAATTAAGGCGCGATGTTAACAGGGACGAATTAAGAAATAATGTATTTTTGGAAATTTTTGAAACAAGAAAAGATTTTAAAATAAAGGACTTTAAGATTGACAAGTCTGAAGTAGAGTCCATAAATTTTTTTAGCATAGAGCAAATAGAAAAAATGATTTCCGAAACTCCTGAAAATTTCGGCAGAGGATTCAGAAAAACGTTTGATATGTTTTATAAAACTCGATGATTTTTATGTTCACATTATTGCATCCGTTCGCGGGATTTGTGATGGCTGCGCCAATCAGAAAGAGGCTGAATATGATAGCTTTTTTTCTCGGCGCGATGCTTCCGGATTTGGAAGGACTGTATTTCATACCGATAGCATATAAAGCATGCGCTGCCTTAACGGGAAGCAAATTCACATCTTGCGCCGCGGATTATCCGTCGCATTTCTTGCTGCACTCGCTTCTTGGCATTGTTCTTATTGGATTGGGAATTGTGGCATTTTTTATGCTTGCAAACAGGACGCGAATATTTAAGCAAAAAATAAGCGCGAAGTTAATTTTCATTTCATCCGTATTGGGAACGCTCTCGCACCTTTTCATTGACCTATTCTTTCACAGCGGCGCGGACGGAATCCCACTCCTTTATCCGCTGGATTGGCGCCCTTCGCTGGCATTTTTGGGATTGCAGCAATTATGGAATATTGTCGCAGTTGCCGGAATTGTTTTGTTTGCGTATATTTATCTTGTAAAAAAAGTAAAAGATATTTGGCGATAAGAAATGAGAATAAGAAAATGCGAAAAATGCAGGATTTACACTCTCAAAGAAGTTTGCAGGATATGCGGCTCAATCACGATAAGCCCGCACCCGCTGCGGTTCTCGCCGGAGGACAAGTGGGGGGAATGGAGAAGGAAGGCAAAAATGAAAACGGAAAACAAAACAGGATAAAAACCTTTAAATAACTTCGCAGGCAAGAAAAAACTGGTTGCCGACCAAAGAGCGCTGGCAAGACCCGTTCCCATAGGCCTTTTTCTTTTGGAAAAGAAAAATCCCTGGGAAAAAGAAAACCCAGAAGAATAGGTCGGGAGATTCGAACACGGCAGTGAATCGGCGCATCGATTTCGTTTGTACTGTTGAACAAACGGGAAGGCGAAGACGTTGGCAACC
>JAVHRC010000086.1:0-7808 GCA_036171435.1 Candidatus Aenigmatarchaeota archaeon | reverse complement strand
CAGCCTGCGTGCAACCATTGTTTGGGAAGGCAGTTCGGACAGCTTCTTTCCGGTTTTTCAAACAATGAGCGGGGGAAATTGCTGCGGAGCGCTCTCGCCATTGCAATCGACTCGAATGAATTTCCAGCGGAATCGCTGTCAAAGATTGACATGAGCAATTTTCACGAATGCAAATTCAGGTTTAACAAGGACCTTGCGAAAAAGGCTTCCGAGAAAAAGGTTTGCGCAATATGCGGCGATCTTTTCGAGCATATAGACGGAATAGTGGAAAAGGCTGCGAGAAAACTTTTCAAGCAGGAGTTTGACACTTTCCTCATAGGCACGAAAATTTCCAACGACCTCCTGCAAAGGGAGGAGCAGCTTTGGGAGAAAATAGGGATTGAATTCTGCGAGCCGATTCGCGCGGAGATTAACAGGGAAGTCGGGCGCAGGCTGGAAAATATCTTGGGAAAGAAAGCCGACTTGAAAAAGCCCGACATAGCCGTTCTTTTGAATTTGGAAAGTGGCAAGATAAGTCTGCAGGTAAATTCACTTTATATTTTCGGCTGCTACCAGAAGCTTGTCCGCGGAATACCGCAGAGCAAATGGGGGACGCCGCACAAGTACAAGACCTCCGTGGAGGAAATAATTGGAAAGCCGATCCAAAAAGCGGCTGACGGCTTTGACATAAAATTGCACGGCTCGGGAAGGGAGGATATTGACGCCTTGTGCCTGGCATGGCGGCCTTTTGTCCTTGAAGTGCTAAAGCCGAAGAAAAGGAAAATCGACCTGAAGAAAGTCCAGAAAGCGATAAACGGGAAAAAAGTCCGCGTAAGCGGCCTGAAAATAGTGGAATTGGATGTTGTGCAGAAGGTAAAGGAGGCAAAACCGAACAAGACTTACAGGGCGGTTGTCAAGCTGGAAAAGGAGATAAATAAATCCGACTTGGCAAAATTGAGGCAACTGATTGGAATAATAAACCAGAGGACTCCGACGCGCGTGATGCACAGGCGCGGTAATCTTTTGCGAAAGCGCGAGGTCAAGGAACTGAAAACAAAATGGATTGGAAATAAGAAGTTTGAACTGGTTGTCAAGACCGAAGCCGGACTTTATATCAAGGAGCTCATTTCCGGCGACGACGGCAGGACAAGGCCTTCTGTCTCAGAGGTATTCGGGCAGAAAGCAGTCTGCGAAAAGCTGGACGTGACAAAAATCGAGCAGATAAAAATATGAAAATGAAACAATCTTCAGACTTCTCAGGAAGGTTCCGGCAACCTTTATAAGCGTTAACTGCCAATTCTTAGAAGTAGTCCTAATAATCTAAAATTTATTGATAATTATAGTGCTAAATGGTGATTGCTATCGTAGTCAAATCGAAAGGCCCGCACCGGAGGACAAGGGAGAAGTTCAGGAGAAGCCACAAGGACAAGTTCACTGTCAACGACATGCTCAAGAACTTTTCAGTTGGTGACAGCGTGGCTATCAAGATAAACTCCTCATCCGCAAGCATCCCGTTCCGCAGGTTTTACGGCCTTACAGGCTCGGTGCTTGAGCAGCGCGGCAACGCCTACATAGTCCAGATAAAGGACGGCGACAAGCTGAAGAAAATCATTGCCAAGCCGGAGCACTTGAAGGCTGTGTAAGTAATTTTTTTAAAAGGTATATGCATGGTTGAAGCACATCATACGCGAGAAGGAGACGGTCCTGATGCTGAAAGATTGAGAAATGCAAGTAGAATAATATATTTATCTTGTGGGCTTCCTTTTCCGCAGATTTATGATTTGAAAAATGAAAATCAATAAGAACGGTGAATCAAAATGAAAATACTTGATGTGAAATCGATTTCAATGGCTGAAGCGAAAGAAATACTTGAACGCAGGGAAAAAGAAGGCGTGCTCGGATACGAGCAGAAGATAGCGCTTGAGCACCTGAAAAAGCACACGAAACTCAGCTCTTCGGATGCGAAAAAGCTGGTGGACGAGATTTCCGCAGTGCTAAGGATGAGCAGCGAAACCCTGTCGCTGATAGCAAACATACTCCCGAAGACCGCGGACGAGGTAAGGATGATTTTTGCGCACGAGCGCTTTTCTTTGAAGGATGAAGAGATAGCAAAAATAATAGAAATCGTGAAGAAATACGCGTAGGTGTTTTTATGGTTCTGAGAGACGACGTTGTGATAGTCTTGGACTTTTTGCAGCACGGCCATCCGAACGACAGGAGGCCCGAGCCTGTGGCGCAGGTTATCGGGAAGAATTATTTTTCCCTGCTGGAGGTTGTGCTTCGCCAGGACCTGACCGCGAAGCTCGGGGACGAGCTTTATATCGGCGAGGGCAAGCGGGAAAAGGTTGACCATATACGCGGCAGAATCAGCGCGAGCAAGCTTACCGCGTTTGCAAGGTCAGAATTGTCTTCGGTTGTTGAAAACATAGTGAACAGCAACGAGCAGAGGTTCGTGGACTTCTTCAACAAGGCAGATTCCCTTACTACAAGGATGCACCAGTTGGAGCTTTTGCCTGCTGTCGGAAAAAAGCACATGTGGGACATAATCGCGGAAAGGAAGAAAGGGCCTTTCAAGAGCTTTGACGATGTCAAGGCAAGGATAAAGCTCCTGCAGGATCCGAAAGGAATTATAATCAAGAGGATAATCGAGGAGATAGAGAACGATGACGAGCGCTACCGCGCTTTTGTTATGGGCCCGCCGAAGCGGGATGATGAATACTGAAGCGCATAATTGAGTTTTATTTCTCTGAAAAATCAGGTTTAAATACTTTAACCACCCATAGATAATAAAAGTAATAGGCGAGTTCCCTATAATGACATTTCATTCACTTCAAAAAAAACAATAATGATAAATTAATCAGATGAGCAGAAGTTCCAGTATTTTTATGATGCGAACGGCTGCAATACTAAAAGAATTTCATTTTTTCAGAAATCTTTAAATAGCTTCCGAACGATAAAGAAAAGACGGTAAACGACGTAGATTTTCATCTGCTCTTTTAACCAAAAAAACAAAAAATAATTTAATTTTATAAAAAAAGGTGATTAAATGGCTGCTGCGAAACCGCACTTGAATCTTATGACAATCGGACACGTTGACCACGGGAAGTCCACGCTAGTCGGAAGGCTGCTTTATGACACGGGCAACGTCTCGGAAGAGGCAATGAGAAAACTCAAGGAAGAGGCAAAGGAGAAAAAGAAGGAAACATTTGAGTTTGCCTTCGTCATGGACAAGCTAAAGGAGGAAAGGGAGAGAGGAGTAACCATAGATATCATGCACCAGAGGTTCGACACTCCAAAATATTACTTTACAATAATTGACGCACCTGGGCACAGGGACTTCGTGAAGAACATGATAACCGGTGCAAGCCAGGCTGACGCAGTTATTTTGGTTTGTTCCGCGAAAGAGGGAATTCAGGAGCAGACAAAGGAGCACATTTTCCTTGTGAAAGTTCTCGGTGTGCAGCAGATGATTGTTGCTGTGAACAAGATGGATTCCGTGAATTATGACAAGGCAAAATATGAAGCGACAAAAGCGGACTTGGAGAAACTTTTGAAAAGCGTAGGCTATGACACATCAAAGATACACTTCATCCCGATTTCCGGTTTCGTTGGCGACAACGTTGCAAAGAAATCAGACAAGATGACTTGGTATACGGGACCGATTTTGACGGAAGCTCTTGACATGCTTAACCCGCCAAAACAGCCTATTGACAAACCACTAAGGTTGCCGATACAGGATGTTTACACAATAACGGGAATAGGAACTGTGCCCGTTGGCAGGGTTGACACTGGCATCTTGAGGGTTAACGACAATCTTATTTTTATGCCAGCAGGCGTGAAGGGAGAAGTCAAGACAATAGAAATGCACCACGAGCAGATTTCCGAGGCAAGGCCGGGAGACAACATCGGATTCTCCGTCCGCGGCATTGGCAAAACTGATGTGAGGAGGGGGGATGTTGCAGGACCCGTGAACAATCCGCCTACTGTGGCTAAGGAATTCACAGCGCAGATAATCGTGCTGAACCACCCGTCTGTTATGACAAAAGGATACACTCCAGTGTTCCACGCTCACACAGCACAGGTGGCTTGCAAGGTTGTTGAAATACTGAAGAAAATTGACCCGAAGACCGGCGCAGTATTGCAGGAGAATCCGGATTTCATAAAGACCGGTGACGCTGCAGTAATAAAGTGCGTTCCGCAGAAGCCTTTTGTGATTGAGAGCAACAAGAACTTCCCCGAGCTCGCGCGCTTCGCGGTGCGTGACATGGGCCAGACGATTGCAGCAGGAGTTTGCCTGGAAGTTGTTCCGGCGACTGTGGCTACTAAGTAAGTTCTTAGTTAGAATGGAGGGGTTAATGGCTCCTCCTGATTTTATTATTTAATTCTCATCTTATTGTAAATTGAACTATATATCTATTCCCAGTTTCTTTCTAATTTTTTCAATTTCCCAATCTCTTTTTCCAGCAAGAAAATCTTCTAATTTATATGCTTCTCTTATGTGTCCTTTCTCTACCGTTACCCATTGTTCTGTAACAATATAGCCTTCTTCATCTACACGCTGTCTTTCATAACTACCGGTAGCATGTCCCCATTCTCTAGCAAACCATAATCTTCTTCATAGTTATTGACGATCTTCAGAACGTCTTTGTTTTTCTCTCCAATCATCATCGCTCATACAACCTTCTTCCCACTAAAACCTTAAATCCTTATCATTCCGCTTCGCCAGCCGCCGTATCTCAGGAAAACCGCGCTTTACCCTTTCTCCCCAATCAGCCAGAATATCGCAAGCAGGATTATTATGAAGAATATCACGGTCGTCGTGCTCGCGCCGCTGAGATTGATGTTCTGCACCCCTATCAGGCCGAGGCCGCCCGCGTTTATGAAAATCAGTATCGCGATTATGCCGAGCACGATTGCGAAAGCGTAGCCGTATTTCTCGAAAATTTTAACTTTTTTTTCATCTACTTTAACGTAATTTCCTTCTTTGTCTTTAGCAAATATTGGAACGCTTGACTTAATCCCGGTAATCTCTATGAAAACTATCAGTACAATTAAACCCACCAAAACTAAAATCAGACTGGATGTCATTTGCGTGAGAACATTTACAAGCATGACTGGCGCAGCCATCAAGACCAAGAAAGCTATTGCTATTGCTATTATTGCCTGTGCAGGCTTTGAGTCCGGCATCTTAAATTGCTTTAGCACGCCATAGACTATAGCAAACACCAACAACCATAGCAGTATTTCAGGAAGTCCCATATTCTGCAAAGCCGTCAAAGATGTTATAGCCATTTTATCACTCTTCTTTAGGTTTTTCGGATATCAACCAAAAAACTGCCAAAATTATTACGCCTATCACAAATAATGTCATTGTTGATGATGAATTTAGTATCAGATTAAAACCTAATAAATTCATGCCGCCTGCCGCAATGAAAACTACCAATGCAAATATTATTAGCAAAGCTGTAAATTCCTTTGAGTGTTTTTCAAATACACGATAATGAACTTCTTGTTTTAATTCTACACCTTTTTCTGTTCTAGATTTTTCAACTTTTCCCAACTTTACTCCCGCAGCCTCCAAGAACACGATAAAGACGAGCAGACCCATGATTATCACGACAAGTCCTGTTGACATTGAGGAAAGCACCGAGATAAGTTGTGCTGGAGCCGACATCAGGACAAAGAACGCCGCAACCAGCGCGATTATCGCGCGCGCAATGTTTGATTTCGGAATCTTAACCTGCCCGAGTATCCCGTAAACCAGCGCAAAAGAAAGCAGCCAAAGGACTATGTCGGGAAAACCGAGCCTGTCCAAAAATTGTATTCCTTCAATAAGAGCCATATTGAAAACCCTTTCTGCATTAAGCCTTGAATTGAAAAACCGTTGTTTACTTCTTGTCGCCACCCTCCTTCATCAGAGCCCACATCGCCGCGACTATTATGGCGAGGAAAAACACCATTCCGACTATCGTATCCGAAAGCACGATATTAAAGTTGAACATTCCCGTCATCCGCGCTGCGCCAACAAATATTGCAACGCCAATCAAAATTATTATTGTTGCAAAGAATCTCGGGTGCGCGCCGAACACGTGCTTGTCCCCGACTTTCGTCCCCGTCATCTCAAGGAAGATTATTATCAGCAAAAGTCCGAAAGCTATCGCGACGAAAGAAGTCACTATCGAGCTCAAGAAAGCGGTAACCTGCGTTGCCGCGGCAGCGAATAAAACAAGAAAAGCAGCGACTATTGAAATCACGCCGCGCGCGGAGTTCGAGTTCGGCAGCTTGACGTGCGAAAGCACTCCGTACACGATGGCAAGAGTGAGCATCCACAGGAAAATAAGCTGGATTCCCGTTGCGTTCAAATTCAATATAATCTGGTCTATAGGTGTTACCACAAAAATTGCCTCTTATGAAATAAATCTATAAAATAATGAAGAAGCAGATATTTAAGTGTTTGTGCAATACGGGTAGCAATGAACCAGAGATGCCTATTGGGCGCTTAAGAACCTGAATGCAAATCTTATTGTTTCTTCCTTCTGCCGCGCATCGCCGGCTCTTCCCGCATCCTGCGCATCAAAATTTCAAGATGCACTCCGTGTATGCTTTTTCTTATCATCCAGAGCTCGCGAGCCACAAGCAGTCCGATTATCATCAGAACCCAAGGAAGCATCAAAGCCGCGAAATACTCGGCCCTTGCGAGGAATGACAATTGCGGAATAATCTGTGCTATTGCCGCTGTCCTGTCCGAGGTTGGTTGGGTTGCAAATACAGCCAGCGCGGATATTGCGAGAATTATCACGAAAATGCTCAATAGGATAAGAATCAAGTCTTCCACTATTTCTTCCGCAGAGCCCAAAAATCCGCGTATTCTTTTCAAAGGCATTGTTTGCACCGTCTTATAGTTTGGAAAGCCCATTTAAAAAGGTTATTGTTTCTTTCCTCCTGTTGGAGCTGTACCTTCTCCGGATCCTATTTTGTAGGCTGCCCAAAAAATCGATATCACGAAAATCAGTCCGACTCCGAGAACCAAATCATCCGGGCTTATTATTCCGAGGTTCGGTATCAGGTTTGAATTGTTCGCGACTATCGTGAAAAGCACGAGGATAAGAATTCCGTAGATTATCATATTTGTTACAGGCTCGCCCCTGCCTTTCCCGCGCACGCCGACTATCTCAAGCACAAAAACTATGAAGAACATCGCTATGAAAAACATCGCTATCGAAGGCAGGATGTTGAAAAGCGTTGCCGTGAAAGGCGGGAAAGTCGCGGAGAAGAACGCGATTACAAGCGAGATAATCACTTCGACCGCGGCGTTGCCCTTGAAAGCTTTTGATATCCGCAGCACCCCGAAGACTACCGCCAATACGAACAGGAACGGTATCACGAAGTTTGCATCCAAACCTGGAAAAATCAGTGCCATGGGAATCACAACTTTAAAGTTCTAATGATTTTGCGCGCTCCAAATCTCTTAATTTACCTATCTGATATTCTACTTCAGCCAATCTTCTATCTTGTCCGCCCATCCTTTCAAGTCTTGTTCTTTCCGCCTCCAATTCCTTAATCCTTTTGACTATCAATTCCATCTCTTTTGCGACTTTCTCTTTTGCTTTCTCTTTTTCTATCGAGCCTTTAACCACATCGGAAGCTCCCTTTATCACACCGGATGCACCGCCAAGATTGAGCGGGTGAAACACTCTGGAAAATATGAAAAACAGGAACCAAGATATTATTAGCAACGGCAGGAAAGCATTCACTATCGAAATAATAAGTGTTCCGTACCAGCCCGCCCAAATCAAATAGATATAAGCAACAAGCGATATTACCAAGCG
>JAVHRC010000085.1:2926-9950 GCA_036171435.1 Candidatus Aenigmatarchaeota archaeon | reverse complement strand
ATCGACGAGGTTCGAATCTGGAGCAGGGCGCTGGCACCAGACGAAACCGTGACAATGAAACAGATAATATAGAATTAACCCATCCCTTCTTCCTTCACTTTCTTTTCGACTTCCTCCGCGATTCCGAGCTTGTCCACAATCTCCTTGAACCTGTTCCTTATCGTGACTTCGGTTACGCCTACTGCGTCCGCAATCTCGCGCTGCGTTTTCCTTTCCTCGTTAAGAACGGCTGCTATATAGATCGCGGCTGCGGCAACTCCTGTGGGACCTTTTCCCGAAGTAACGTCATATTCCTTCGCTTTTTTCAGAATCTGGATTGACTTTGCCTGCGTCTTGTCGGAAAGCCCGAGCATCGTGGAGAATCTCGGCACATAATGTTCCGGCGAAGCTGGAAGGATTTTGATTGAAAGCTCGCGCGCAATATATCTGTAAGTCCTTCCTATCTCGCGCTTCTCGACTCCGCTTGCCTCCGATATCTCCTCAAGAGTGCGCGGCGTTCCCGTCTCGCGGCATATCGCATAAAGCAATGCTGCTATTACGGATTCCATGCTCCTTCCGCGCACAAGACCGCGGTCAACCGCCTGCTCGTATTTTTTCGCGACAGCCTCGTGCACGCCGCGGTGCAAACCAAGGAAAGAAATAAGCCTCTGCAATTCGGAAAGCGCGAAGGAAAGATTTCTGTCTTTGCTTTCTATCAGTCTCTTCTGCCACTTTGTAAGGCGGTAGTACTGGGCTCTCTTATTCGAAGGCACCTTGAAAAGTTCGCCCGCGCCTTTTCCTATTTCCGTTGTGATACCTTTGTCATGCTTTGTAAAAGTAAGCGGCGCTCCGGTTCTTGCCCTCTTTGAACGCTGCTCTTCGTCAAAAGCGCGCCATTCCTGGGAAGAGTCAACCATTGATTCCTCAAGCACCAAGCCGCACTTTGCGCAAGTCCTCTCTCCCTTGCTGTCATCATTATAGAATTTTGAATGTCCGCATTCGGGGCAGATTCCCGCCTTCTTTCCCGCGCCGGGTTTTTGCGCACCTTTTGCAGATGAAGAAGCTTTTGATGTTTTTTTAACCATAATATATTCACCAACCATAGAAATATGATAAAAATAATATGGACCGAAGAGTATTTAAAGCTTTCTTTCTATGTGACTACTGTTTTATAGTTTCACGTTCATCAGCGTAGTGTCGAAGTATTCGTCGTTAAACGTCGATAGGTTTATATGATGGTGAAACCAAGGTTGTTGTTACTATGTGTATAGATATTGAGCGTATAGTAGCGACTGATGGCAATTTTGACGGAGTCCCGCCAGCCGGGATTTCATTTGCCGTTTATCGCAACTTAATGGACAGAAACAGCGGTTCTGGAAGTTCTGAAAAAAATAAAATCTATAATGCGAGGTGAATCTTCTGGCTGGTAAAAATTCTAAAATCAAATATAGCCACCAAGGTCTTGCAATCAGCGACTTGACGCATCTTCTTATGGACGAAGCCTTGCCCGTTGCGGAAGCTGTCGGAGTAGAAGAGCAATATAGAAAAATGGCTGAAATTGGAGAAATGGATTTCAAGAAGATAGAAAAATATTTGAATTTGCTTCACGGCAAGCCGCAAAGCTGGGTTGCAGAAAGAATAGATAAAGCGGAGCCGTTTGCCGGCTCCAAGGAAACAATAAATTATCTGAAAGAAATGGGATATGAAACAATCATTGTTACGGATGATGCGCTGATGAGTCTGCCCGAATGCAATGATATAGTTAATAAAAAGTTGGGCGCGGATAAAATAATTCCAACAGCGGAGATAGAATATCATGGCGGAAAAATTTGCAGCGGATTAAAGAATACAAGAACAAAACCGCAAATATTGAGAGAACTTATTGAGTTGCATAATCCTTTAAATTTGCTTTGCATGGTGCAGGGCTTGAACGATTATGAAATGGCTGCATCAGCGAGAAAAATAGGCGGCACAGTCATATCTGTGAACTCGCACTCGCCGGAACTTGAAAGCATGAGCCGTTACCATATCGATTCCATAGCGGAAGCGCCCAAATTGCTTGAAAGCATTTTTGCCGTATATTAAAGCGCAATATTTCTGAAAAATGGGCTGACATCGTCATGCTTTAAAAACCGATATTGATTCATATGCTGGACAATCAGCGAAAAGTATGGGAAGATTTGGCTGGCGAAGAGCCGCACGCAGTTCTGAAAAAATACAGGCTGGAACTTGGGCTGTTGCAAAAGGATGTCGGGGCAAGAATGGGATTGAAATGCAACGGAGGATGCTCTACAATTGCCGATTTTGAACGCGGCAGGAAAAAATACGTGAGCTTTGACTTTGTGCGGAGATATTTTACAGCGCTTTATCCCAAGGAAATATCATATGAAAAAAAGAACGGTTATATGGAACAAAGAATAATGGAAATCGGCAAGAAATAGCTTACTTCTTCTTCCTTATCCAGTTCACTTTTCGCGGGTTGCGCTTGAGCTTCATCAAGCCGACCTCGCACTTGCGGCTGCAGAAATAAAAGATTGAGCCGTCGTTCTTCACGAACATCTTTCCCGTTCCTATCGGAATCGCCATTTTGCAGTACGAACAATTAACCATAAAAATCATCTCCTCGGTTCCATTCCACCAGCGCTTTCCATCTCCGTTTCGCGGAGCAAAAGCACGTCGCCTCTCCTGACGGGACCGATTACATTGCGGAGCAGGATTTTTCCAGTATCCCTTCCGTCCATTACGCGGCAGCGAACCTGCATAACTCCCTTCACTCCGGTTCTGCCCAAAAGCTGCAAAACCTCTGCAGGTGTTCCCTCCATAATCGGTTGCGCCATAAAAATCAGCCTAATCTTTTATCAAAACTTTTTTCTTTTGCGGCATTTCTAACGTGATTATCGCTTTGTCATTTTTCTTTATCTTATAATCTTTTTCCACTGAAATCCCGTTAATGCTGACTATCTTTATTGACGTCAGCTCTTCAATCTGTCCGACCGTATAGTTAACTAATTCTTCAAAGGTTTTTTCCATTTGGTAAATCTCTTCCATTCTACTTCGCCTTCAACGACCTTATTGTTCTTATCAGTTCTTCCGTCTGTTTCCTTGCCTCGCCCTCGTCCGCGATTGCGATTGCCGCGGTAGAAACGTCTATTCCCGCTGCGCGGCCGAGCTCGGTCTTGGTCTTCACGTAAGCGTAAGGAATATTTTTCTCGTCGCATATAATCGGCAGGTGCATCACAACCTCCTGCGGCTGCACATCCTCCGCTATCACGACAAGCTTCGCCTGCGAGCGCTCAACGGCTTTTGTCGTTTCGTTGGTTCCTATCCTTATCTTTCCGCCGTTTCTTGCCGACTCTATTGCCTGAAGAACTTTTTCCTGGAATCCTTCCGGATATTCTGTTTTTGCCATATTCATCACCTAATTTTTTGTTTTGTCCGTCATCGGTTCATTTCCGCTTATTGAATTTGTTTCGCCCTAATCTGCTGCGATTCCGTTTCACTTCATCTTGCACTTTCCGTAGGAAACTATTTAAAGGTTATTCGAATGGTAGAAGTCAAGCGCAAGAATGACAGCGTCTTTCAAACAAATTCCTTTTCGCTCCAAGTCAGCTCCGGCAGCCTCGCAGTCGCTTATTCTAAGTCGCCATCCTTCGCTATCCGAAAAAACTGTTGCAGGGGTCCTTACATCCCTTGCGTAAACGGAAAATGTCTCCGAATAATTGACTTTATCACTCAGCACTTTCGCTATTTTGCACATATCCGCAACCCCGTTGACGAAGAGACTGCCCCTATCTATATGAGAATGCAGTCCCCGAATATATGACATTTTATTTTCATTATTTCCAGAATAGTATTTTATGGACGGCGGTGTTGCAATACAACCGATGCCAAACACCCTGTTAAGGCTGTCCGGTTCTACATTTGCTTCAATGGTTTCAAGAATGATTCCTTTTTCTATGTTCAGCTCGAAGCGCTTGCCAAATGGAATTCCTGATTCTTTCAGCGCTTCCCTAATCTTGAAATATCTCAATGATTCATAATCGTCGTTTGGGACAGGCATGTCAAATTCCATAATAGAGATAAAACAGAAAGAAATTTAAACCTATTTGTGCGCAAAATAAAACAGTCCTTTCCTGAAGCAGCGCGCAAAACCGATTCGCTCGAACTGCACAATCTGGTTCGGTTTTATCGCGGCGGCAGCCGGTTCAGCCAATCCAGAAATTATTTTTCCATCAGGCATCACGAGCTTTGTCTTTATCGCGCCTTTGGAAACCCAGTGTATTTTTACATTATCCTTCAGTTCCGTTCCCATGACTTTCGCTTTCTTGCCAACAACAATATTGCAGAAATGCATGAGCCTTGCCTCCCTGCCAATGTTTGCCGCATAGTCCTGCTTCTCAATATATATTTTCTTGTTGACTGGAATTCTCCTGAATTTTTTCCCTCCCGGATAAAGCGGTGCCTTCACTGTTTTTGCGAGAACTTTGTCAAGCCCAATTTCCACAGGCTCCGCCATTAAGAAATAGCGGTTTGAAGTTTTGTCAATAATCTTGCGGTTTTCCGAATAGAGGATTTCCAAGTCAATGGTTGTCTCCGATTCGTTCATCCCGATGTTAATCATATAATTTCTTATCGCCTCGGGCAGAATTCCCCTCTTTCGGAAAGCGCTTAATGTTGCAAGCTGCGGGTCGTCGTAGCCCGAGAATTTTCCCGATTTTATGCCTTCCGCAATCTTGCTTTTTGATACTACCATTTCATCGGTGGTCATTATCTTTCCATATATTTTCGTGACAGGATATTTCCATCCCATATATTCGTAAAGAATCCTCTGCCTTGCCTCCGAGATTGCAAGGTCTTTTCCGCGGACAATGTGCGTGATTCCAAACTCATAATCATCTATAGCAGAAGCGAAATCAAGCATTGGCCATGCCTTCTTGGATGGCTTGCCAGCAAAAGGATGAATCGGGTTGTCAACAATCCTGAAGGCAACCCAGTCTATGACGGCAGGATCTTTTATTTTCCCCATATCAGTTTTTATTCTCCCGACAGCCTGCCCTTCCTTCAGCTTGTGCTTCAGCATATTTTTCCAGCGCTCCAAGCTTTTTTCAGCGTTCAGATTTTTGCACGGACACGGTTTTCTCTCGTTCCTAACCATCCTGCTCCATGCTTCCTGCTCGCAAGTGCATACATAAGCATTTCCCATTTCAAGAAGCTTCTCGAAATATTTGTAGTAAATCTGCAGGCGGGAAGAAGCCCTGAAAACTCTCCCATATTTCACACCGAGCCATTTCAAGTCATTTTCAATCCATTCGTATGCCTTCTTCATCGGAACCTTGTTCGGGTTTTTCGGGTCAGTATCGTCAAACCGCAAAAATAATCTTCCACCGTACATCTTTGCATATTCGTCGTTCAGGATAACCATTCTCGCATGGCCAATGTGCAGCGGTCCATTAGGGTTCGGCGCCATTCTCATTACAACTCCTGCGTCCGCGTTCGGAAGCGGCGGCAATCCAATCCTTTGTTCCTTTTCTATTTTCTGCCAGCCGGTCTTTTCCAATTCCTCTTTCTGCGTTTCAATGTCAAGAGAATTTACTTCAGAAATTATTTTCGCAACTTTCTTCTTCAAAGAATCCATATCCACTTTCAGCTCTGGCTTCTCGGCTATAGCCTTACCAATAACTGCCCCCATATTCGCCTTGCCGCTGAACTGCACAGCATTCGCGAGCGCGTGCTTTCGGATAATCGCTTCGTCATTCATATGAAAATATAGAAAAAGAAAATAGATAAAGGTTTTTGGTGGGCCCAACGGGATTTGAACCCGCGGCATCTCGGTTTTACTCATCGAAAGAAATTTCTTTCTTGTATGGCTCTAAAATCTTTCGTAAAGAGCCGAGCGCTCTACCAGACTGAGCTATGAGCCCATATATTCTTCCATTGCATTAACATATTGGAATTAAAAGCTTAAACTTATAAATATCATAAAGAATTGAGGTCTTAATTATGAAACATCCTAATAAAGAGATTATGGAAAATCTCATTAAGTATACTGAAAGATATGCTGTTAAATATGGACATGCTACTGGTGCATTTGTTGTTAAAGGTAATGAAATTTTGGCAAAAGCTGTAACAACAGTAGAGAAAGATAAGAATCCAACTTCGCACGCAGAATTAAAGGCAATAGGCAAAGCTTGCAAAAGAATAAAGAATTATCATTTAAATGGTTGTTATCTCTATACAACACAAGAGCCTTGTCCTATGTGCGCAAGCGCAATAGTTTGGGCAAGAATTGCCGGCGTTGTCTATGAGTGGGAAAGCCACAATTTGCGAGACCATTTGAAAATATCTTGTCAAAGAATTCTTGAAACTAGTTCTGAAAAAATAGAAGTATTTCCTAAATTTATGGAAAAAGAATGTATTGAATTAAAAAATAAAAGTATTAATGGAGAAGGGTAGTTTAACTTATATTATCTCTTCTTCCTTATTCCCGTGACAGTCTTGTTCTGCCACGCGAACTTCTTCATTCTCGCGTCGGGGAATCCGCACGCGGAGCAGCGCTTCTGGTTCATATGATAGCTGTACCTGCCGCAGCGCCTGCACCTCATGTGCGAAGTCTTGTTGTGCTTGCCGAAACTCGGCCCTCCTTTTGTCATAAAATTACCTTGTTAATTTAATCAGATTCTCTTATCTTTTAATGCTTAAATATGTTTGCAAGACTGGCAATAAGATGCAGAATAAAAAATTAATTCTCACTCCGGAGAAATCAGCACGATTGTGTCGCCGCGCACGATTGCCGAGCCGAGCTTTGTTACGCTGCCGTTTTTCGTCTCCTCAGTGTTTTCAAGCCAGATGTTCAAATGCAAGTCAAAAGCCTGCAGCATTCCCGTTATGTCAGAGCCGTTCTTCAGCCTGACTATGACTTTTTTTCCGCGCGCCTTCTCAAGAACGTCAATCGGCCTTGTGTTGTTCATAAAACTGCCTTTCTAAATAATATAGAGTTAATTAATGAAGCGCATATTTAAGCTTAATCCGGAATGCGCGTTTAAAT
>JAVHRC010000085.1:0-2826 GCA_036171435.1 Candidatus Aenigmatarchaeota archaeon | reverse complement strand
ACGCAAACGCTTATAAATGTTGCATTGGATAAGAAATAAACGAAAGATACGAATTAATGGTTGATAATCATGCGAGCGCAGACAAAAAGCAACAAGAAGCCTTCGGGCGGAGCCTACCACAAGATGAGGAAGAAGAAGGTTTACGAGCTTGCGAGCGATTTCCATCCTGTAAAGCTTGCCCCTTCCACAAGGAAAATCCTGAGAACGCAGGGCGGCAACAGGAAGATTCGCGCGCTTCAGGCAGACAAGGCCATAGTGTTTCCGGGAGGTAAGACTGCAAGAATAATAACGGTGAAAGAGAATGCCGCGAACCCGAACTTCGTGCGAATGAACATAATCACGAAAGGCGCGGTCATAGAAACGGATATGGGTTTGGCGCGAGTGACATCAAGGCCGGGACAGCACGGTTTGATAAATGCAAAGCTGATTGAGAAGAAATAAGAAATTTCTGACATTAGCTTTGATTTTGCAAGTGACAACAATGATGAAAAAAGACGTGTTTGATGATACGGATTATCCGAAGATAAATCTCGGCGCGTCAAATTATTTTTCCAATTTGTTTTCTGTGACTTTAGGCAATTTTGGCGGCAATAATGAAACAAAATACGGGAAAAATACTGTGTAAATTATATTTTTGCAAATAGTGATTTTATGGTCTCTCAAGTCCACGCATTCCACATCCTCGTAAAAACAGAAGCGGAAGCACAGCAGATTCTTTCCGAATTGAAAAGCGGAGTGAGCTTTGAAAAATTGGCGCAGCTGAAATCGCAATGCCCTTCAGGCAGGAAAGGCGGGGACCTCGGGTTCTTCAGTCGCGGTCAAATGGTAAAGCCCTTCGAGAACGCGGCTTTCGCGCTGAAGAAAGGCGAAATTTCGCAGCCAGTCAAGACCGAATTCGGCTGGCACATCATAAAAGTCACGGAAGCCAGATAATTTTTGCTTATTTTTTCTCGCGCAATTTCTAATGTATAAATAGACTCCGCGATAAACTTATTTTGCAAACAGAATCAGCCGTGATTATTATGGTAAGAAAGCCGAGCGAGTTTCCGTCGCAGGGGGAGAAGGTGATAGGAACAGTGAGACGGCTGAACCCTTATTCCGCATTTGTCGAGCTGGACGAGTACGACGGCAAGGAAGGAATGATTCATATTTCCGAAGCCGCGAGAAAATGGGTAAAGGACATAAGGGAAGTCGTCAAGGAGGGGCAGAAAGTTGTCGCGCTCGTGATGCGCGTGGAGCCCGAGAAGGGACATATCGCACTCAGCCTGAAGCGTTTGGGAAAAAGGGACTATGACGAGAAGATGAAGGAGTTCAAGCGCGAACTGAAGGCGGAAAAAATGCTTGAGCTTGTCGGAAAGGATTTGGGATTCAACCTTGACAAGGCTTACGAGGAAATAGGATTTCCTTTGCAGGATATTTTTGGAGAAATGTTCAAGGGCTTCCAGACAGCACTCACGAACCCCGACATCCTCGGCAAGAAGGGCATTCCGGAAAAATACGTGAAAGTCATCAAGGCTGTTGCGGAAAAAGTGATGGAATTAAAGGAGATTGAAATAAAAGGCATGCTTCATCTGACAAGTTACGCCTCTGACGGTGTTGAACAGATAAAAAATATACTGAAAGAGGCTGCGAAAAAAAACATAGAAATAAAATACATTTCAGCGCCGAAATATCAGGTCTCAATAAGAAGCAAGGACATCAAGCTGGCGGAAAAAAAACTGGAGACCGCCGCAAACGAAATCATAAGGCAAATAGAGAAAGACGGCGAGGGCAAGTTCGAGAAGGTGAAGGAATAAATCTTTTTGGCAAGAATTCATTTTTTCGCGTTTTCGTGCGTTCTGTTTAATTTTATCTTCGAGTCATTTTAATATTACTTTTTGCGCAAAAGAACAATATTATCCATGCTTCCTTTCTCCAATTTTTTAAACTTAAAACGTTCAAACCAGCCGAGAAACTCAAACTTATTGTTCAATTCAACAAGAGCCAAAAATTCCTGAGGGAAAATATTTTTTATGATTCCCTTTTCAATGAGCTTTAACTTTTTACCATGGTCATTTATTTCTAGGATTATATTTTCTTCGGATGTCTGGGACAGAGCGTCTTTTTGCTTTAATCCGTAAGTTACCTTGACTTTTACCCTGTTTCTCCTCATAACCCAGCTTTGAGGTTTGAAACCGAGACAATCCAGTTCCATGTTTTCAATAAGATACAAACCTCCTTTCTTGAGAGAATTGGAAACACAATCAAGATGCTTTAAAAGCTCTTCATTGTTTCTGAATCTAAAGGAACCCATCATTATAAAAGCAAAATCCGCTTTATCTTTTAATCTAAAGTTTATCATACTTGCTTTAACTGTTTCTATTTTTACTCCCTCTTCTTTTGCTTTCCGTTTTAAGTATTCCAGCATTTGAGGGCTCAAATCCAAGCCGATTGCTTCATATCCCCTTTTAGCTATTTCTCTTAATTGCAAGCTTGGTCCGCAAGCGATATCTAAAACCCTCCTTACTTTCACCTTGCTATAATTGTCAATAAATTTCTCAAATAGGTCTACCTGCTTGCTTGCATCCACAAAACTAAACGCAATTTCATAGTATAATGGTTCGTTGTATACAGCAGCCATAGATAGTAATTGTTTTGGTGCTTATAAAATCTCTAAAAATCATATAAAAATAAAGGAAATAAACAGTTCAGAGTTAATAAGGATGTAAACATAATTTGAAGTTTGAAAAGTTGAAAGAGTAAATCTTTATCCGTTTCTTTTTCCAATTTTCTTTATGCCAGATATCCGCCCGGTTGACACGGAAAAGAGCTACGAGAAAGCAGCCA
>JAVHRC010000084.1:0-2192 GCA_036171435.1 Candidatus Aenigmatarchaeota archaeon | reverse complement strand
AGCAATGAAGAACGGCATTCCTGAAGTTTGCAAAAAATGCCACAGATGCAGGGTGAGCGTACTTTGACGCAGTTATCAATAGTCATACCGAGCTACAGGTTTGAAAAAACAATTGAAAGATTTTTTTATGACTGCTTGGCGGAATTTCCGCAGGCAGAATTCATAATTGTAAACGACGAAGGAAGCGACAACAAATTTTGGAAGACTGTTTCAGATAAAATAAAATATGTAATTGTACCACATGTAGGCAAGGGTTTTGCCGTGAGTAAGGGGTTTAGTCTGGCTTCTGGCGAGTTTGTCGGGTTCATAGACGATGACGGTTCCGTTTCACCCGGCGAATTCAAGAGAATGTTTAATTTTCTAAAAAACAGCAGCTACGACGGCATCATAGCATCCAGAAAAACAGCAGGTTCCGATATTGTCGTAAAGCAGCCGTTATTCAGAAGGATTTTGGGGATTGCGTTCATAAACATTGTCAGAATGTTTTTTAGACTGGAATACAATGATACGCAATGCGGCGCTAAGATCTTCAGAAAGGATGTCATAAAAAAAATTACGCCGTTAAAATCAACCGGGTTTTCGTTTGACCTTGAGATTCTGATAAAATGCAAAAAATACGGCTTTAATATCAAGGAATTCGGAGTCAAATGGATGGACGATAAGAAATCAACGCTGGGTGCCAAAAGGATTTTGAAAATGGTATATGATGTTATCATGCTTAAGAATATGCAATAAGGCAGTTTTCATGCTGAAAACCTTTTCACGGCTATTATCATGAAGCTTATTATTGTCTTAATGTGTCTTGGCGCTTTTTTCTCAAACTCTTCTAATATTCTTATATCAACATCGCTGAAAAAGCGCATAAATAGCAGGGAAAGAAGATAAGCGACAGATGCAAAAAGCAGCGAAACAATAATCCAGGCAGCTTCAGCCGTGCCGGAAAAATCGACAATTCTGGATAAAAACAGCGAAGCGACAAACACGACCGAGGATATGATGATTTTTGATAGATTGTTTTTGGCTATGGAAATTTTAATATGCTTTCTTGCATACCACGTTCCTGCGAAAAATAATATCCCGCCTGAGACAAGGAAGGCGACGGCGGCTCCTTCTATTCCAAAAAAAGGGACGAGCGCAAATATCAAGACCGTATTGGCGATTCCAGAAAAGAGTGTTATATTCCTGTTAAGATTCGGCTTGCCTGCATAATACAGGACGCCGGTTATTATAGCGCCAAGCCCAAAAAGCAGATAGGCTATCGCGAGAATCTGAAATGTGAAAAACGCGGAAGCATACTGTTTTGCGAAAAGCAGCAGGAACTGGTGGGCAAAGAAAATAAACGCTATCGCGAGAGGGAAAGAAATAAGATAGGAATAGCGCATGCTCTGGGTTATGAGGTTTCTCAGCCGCGTATTGTCCTTTTTCGCGTATTCCTCCGACGTCACGGGAAAGATTGCCTGCGATATTATCTGCGGGACTATCTTTATCGGCGTTGTGAACATGAAGGCTATTGTGAATGTGCCCACTACTGTCGCGTTTGCCAAGAAGCTGAGGAAGACTATGCTGCCCTGGTTTACGAGTATGGTTCCGATACCCGCGAAAAATGCAGGAATTGCATAATGCCAAATCTCTTTCCTGTTCGCTGTTCCGCGAAACGGAATATGCTTTAGCCGGAACAGCGATATTGCAAAATATGACAATATCACACCGCCCGCCGCGCCAAGCCAGCCGAAGCCGAGAACTATCAGGAGCGCCGCCAAAACAAGCTTTCCGAAAGATGCCGCGGATTCGGTCAGGAAAAAAAGCTTCATCTTTTGCATGCTGTAAAGGTGGTTCGCCGTGACGGTTGCCAGCGATAACACAATCAGCAGGACTGCAAGAACTCTGAGCGCCGCCTCATTCAGGTAAAAAGCTGAAAGCTGTGGCGCAAACAAAAAGACAAGAATAGCAGCTATAATATTGATAAACATGACTGTTATTGTGATATACCTTATAGTTCCGCCTATTTTCTTATCTTCTTTCTTAGCCGCATACTGGGGGATGAGTTTTGTCTCGGCAGCGTGCATTCCAAGAAAGCTCAGTCCTGTTGCAAGCAACGCAAGATTAAGCGTAGACGAGAATATCCCGACATCAGCCTTTGGCAGGAAGTTTGCCAAGACAACCCAGAAGAAGTATCCGAAAAGCGTGGAAAA
>JAVHRC010000083.1:0-2299 GCA_036171435.1 Candidatus Aenigmatarchaeota archaeon | reverse complement strand
AATACTCTACCAGACTTATCTGTCTGATAGCTATAACCACGAATCTCTTTAATAAGTTCATCACTATCTTCAAGTATCTTCAATTTATGACGACGAACGTAGTCTATCCCATCCTTGACGCTTTTGTCAGCCGGCAAGGCCCAAAAACCTGCATCCTTCAACTCTTGGATGCGTTGAGGTTCCGCTGAGTCGCAATATACTGGACATTTCTCTTTCTGTTCCGGAGTCATGATTCTATTCATTTGAGAAATAAGATCTGTATTTGTTAAACCAGATTGACTCAATACACTCTCGACTCCAGCCTCTAACCCATCTACAAAACACCGAACCAAACTACTTGGATTCGTGTATCCGAAATCGAGACCATAAATTTCCTCACCAGACGGAAGTATAGGAACTGACTCCCAATTAGAAAAGATCAGGTTAATTAATTTCCCCCATTGGCCCTCGGCAAATATTTTATAATAGTTAAGATCCTGGTACTTTAATGCCTCAATCGTACGACAATAATCCTCACTAAGAAATGGGTTCAAGCGGTAAGTACTTAATATTTCCGTTATGTCCTCAGACTTATTATCTAACAACTTTGTCTTAATCCAACTAAATTCATCTGTGGGATTGAAACTCAAAATGATTTTATTTCTAAAATCTTGATATGTCGGACTAGACAATCGCAATTTTAAATTCACAAAATCATCATATTTAAACTGGTCACTCTCTTCACACCAAATGCAATTCCAATCCGAACTTTTTATCTTGACCGGGTCGTCTAAACCAGACTGGTGAATTAATCCCTTAACGGGACTCCACATATTGTTATCTTGCTTAACTTCAGTAATTCTACTTCTTAAATTATAAAGGTCTAGAAGTTCATAAAGCAATGGTTTTATAGATGTACGAAGAGAAGGCGATGTTTTTCTCAGCATTAAAATTTTTATTCGCGGAATCGTGAAAAACCACTCAAGCAACAATTGTGCAATTGCATAACTCTTTCCACTACGGGCACCTCCCCTATTAATAATTACTTGTGATTCTGCCATCTTATTCAAATGAAAAACTAAAGTTGTATCAACAGGCACTACTCCAGTATTCTTATTTGGGCGGCCTTGTGCTTTTTTCTCAGGTCTGTATTTCTTCCCGCTCCCGACAGGTCTTCCCTTACCTCGCTTAGGAGGAATGTAGATGTTTGCTTCCGATTCTATTTGTTGTAGCATTGATCACCCACTATTGCACTATCGTCAGTTGCTTTTAACTCATCTTTATAAACAATTGCATCACAATCTTTGATAATTCGTTTACCAAAATATTCTATCCAATTGCTTCTATTATACTTGGATATTTTCTTGCATTATGCCCAGACACGAATTTCCTATTTTTAGCAATTTGCTTTCCACAACCACAAGCGCAAAAGTTTCTTCTATTTAATTTACCCATTACTCACTTCCTTTTTCATTTCTTCTACTTTCCTCGATTCGTCTTTGTAAACCTCCACACCCTCGTCCGTAACCAAGCGACATCCCACGGGCAGTCGGAGATTGTACGAAAACGCTACAGGTTTCTCATCTGACACAATAGAAGCACCTTCGTCTCTCCAGCCCCTGGATGCACCCTTACACTTTAATGCGAAAATCACTGCGGTTAAATTTCCAGCCAATACAGCATCCTTCAACTTATTTTCCGCAAGATCAACAAATGCTTCTGTGCAATCAATTACTATCTCTTTCAGTTTCGGGTTCAACTTTATGAGTTTGTTAAGTTTCCGATACGTTATCTTGAGAGCAATTGCCGCCTTCATTATAAACCCATCACAGTCGATCAGAGCTTGAGCTATTTTCATATATGATGGGTTTTTCACTGTTGAATCTGGAATACTCACCTTGTAATCCTGAAGCTCTTCATCTCGCCATTTCTTTAGTGCCTTAATTCGCTCAGGGTCTATTTGAGTATCCTCTTTCTTATTTGCTTTTCCAGGGAATACTGTGAGATTTGTCTTCCTCGGCTCCACTTTCATATTTATTATTTCTTTAGTGGATGTTTTCACATCCTTATCAACTAATTTTATATCTTTTGCTCTGCGTCTAATCAATTTTCCCATATTTCTCCTTTAACATCACACCTACCATTACATATATAAATAGAACGGAATCACCCTAAAAAATTTATCACACAATAACAGGTAAAGCTTCACTATGACTCAGACACATATTTCCGTGTCACCACAAAGCACATAGATGAACTTATTCCGAGAATCAATAAGAATACATGTACTTTTTAAAATTGTCAATCGCACGCTATAGTT
>JAVHRC010000082.1:0-11050 GCA_036171435.1 Candidatus Aenigmatarchaeota archaeon | reverse complement strand
GCGAAGATAATGCTGATAGGCGAGGCGCCCGGAAACAGGGAAGACCTGACGGGAAGGCCTTTCGTGGGCTCCGCGGGAAAGCTTCTCGACTCCGTGCTGGAGAAGGCGGGATTAAAGAGAGATAATGTTTTCATCGGCAACATAGCCAAGCACAGACCGCCGGACAACCGCGCGCCGAAGCCGGAAGAGATTGAAGCCTGCACCCCGTACCTGAACAGACAAATCAAAATTATAAAGCCGAAAATAATCGTTACCCTCGGAACGCACTCATCGAAATACATAATGGAAAAGGCGGGCTTGGAATTCACAACCATATCCGATGTCAGGGGAAAAACATTTGACGGAAGCGCGCTGGGCGCGGGAATAAGAATTGTTCCATCATTCCATCCGGCGGCAGTCATCTACAACAGGAAACTAAGGGAGACGATAGAAAAGGATTTTGTGAAGATTGCAAAAATGGTAAAAGTGTAATATCAACTATCCAATCATTTCCGCAACTTTCTTCTTGAACTTTTCAATATTGGAAGCCGGTATCATCGCGCCTGCGGCAGGCTTGTGGCCGCCGCCCGAGCCGCCAGCGAATTCCGCGGCTTTCATGAATATTGTTCCCAAGTCATAGCCGGTTTGCGCGCGGCCGCTCAGTTTGATGTTTTCGCCGTTCTTGTGGTAAATCACCAAGACTTTCTCCGGGTTTTCCCTAGCAAGCTGGGTAAGCACAGACGACTGTATCCTTTCAATCCTTGACTCGATGTGCGCGAAATAAACTTTTCCCGTCTTTTCTGCCTTCTCAAAAAACTCCTTTTTCAGCCTTTCTATTTCTTTGCTGAATTTCTCGTAATAGCCGATAATCTTCTTGTTCCCTATGAACTCGTCCGCTCCCGAAGCGGAAGAAAGGATTTCAGCCATCTTTTCAAAGCCGAAAAAGAAGGAAGCGCCGTTTACCATTGCCGCGGCTTTCCCGTATTTTGTCCCGAACATCTCTCCCTTTTCCTTCACCGAGATATACCTGTCCAAAAGGTCGCGGCAGTCGTCGTAGCCGTAGTCTGCTATAGTTCCCAGAACGGAAATCCATTCAATATCTTTTATGTCAGAAAGTTCCGAGAAAATCTTATATGTCAAATAGCTCGCGGGCAGATAACCTTCGGAAAAGAAGTGGCTGTTGAAATGCACAACATTTTTTGAGTTCAAGTCCTTGTGATAGGGATGATGGTCAACAATCAGAACTTTCTGCTTCTCGTTCCAGAACTTCCCGCCAAGATGGTCGAGCGCGAGGTCAAGAAAAATCACAGCGTTGTATTTTGACTTTGCAACTGATTCCAGCTCCGCTGTCTTTTCCAAATGCGTTACCATTATGTCGGGCTTCAAGCCAGTCCGTTCAAGCGTCTTCCTCGCTATGACCGCGCTGCACAACCCGTCCGCGTCCCTGTGAAAGACTATCAGGATTTTGTCCTTCTTCGTAAGGCTTTTCAGGAAGCCGAGAACTTTGGAAAAATTCATCTCTTTCATGAAAAGAATTTAGCGAATGTGTATTAATAATTAATTTATTCCTTGTCGCTTCCCATCAGAAGAAACTGCAAATTCTGCGCTGACAAGCCGTGAACAAAGCTCTCGACAGCGGAATCCATCATGTCGGAATAGAAGACTATCAAAGCTTCAAGAGTCCGCGGGTTCGCACCTGCGCTTCCCAAATCGCCGCCGTGGCTCGCAACGATATGGACAACCTCCTCAGGGAATTCGCGTGCGTAAAGCTCGCAAGCCGTGAGAACCGCGTGGTCAAGCGTGCAGCCCGTGAAGTTCCACTGCTTCCCGGTTTTGCAAAGCACGAACACTTTCATAATGTCGTGCAGAAGCGCGCCGGCTATAAGATGGTCGTAGTTTATTGAAGCCTTGTAAGCCTCCTCGAAATTCTTCGCCATAAGCAGGCTTGCGTTTGTGACTGAAAAAGTATGGTCCAAAAGTCCGCCGTCGTAGAAATGGTGGCCGTTGACCCAAGCCGGAACTTTTTTCAGGTCCGCTTTCGGGTACATAATTTCGCTGTTGCTTATCGAGGGCTCCTCCAGAATCTTTATCGTCTTCTCGCGAAGCTTCCTGTCCTTTATCTTTTCTGCCAACTCTATCAAACGTTTCATAAATAATCACCGACAATCCTGATATCTTATTTTATATTTTCTCAATCCCGAAATCGTATTTCTTTCCCTCGAAATCGAATTCAGATTTTTCCCCCCCTGTTTTTCCAAATATAATCTTGCTTCCTGTCTCCGATTCTATCTGGTTTACAAAATCTTCGAGTTCAACGCTTAAATACAGTTTCACTTTGTCGCTCACCTGCAAGCCCATATCCTTGCGCTTTTCCTGCACAGCGCGGATTAGCTCGCGAAGCAGCCACTCCTTTTTCAGTTTTTCATCAGTCTTCGGGTCCAACTCAACCTTTCCGCCTTCCATAGGTTTCGCGAATTTGTTTTCGGCGGCTTTCTCCCTGAATATTAAAAAGTCTTTTTTCACTGTCCTTCCATTTATTTTCGCTTCATTCTTCTTGTCAAATGTTTCCTTCAGTTCCGATGCGTTCATATTCCTTATCTCTTCTTCCAGCTTTTTCACATCCTTTCCAAGAGCTTTTCCGGCAACAGCATAATTCACTTTCACGTCATATTCAAGCTTTTCTTTCCCAAACTTTACATCCTTTACATTTGCCATCCCTTCTATTACTTCCTTCAGATTTTTTGCAGCCTCAAGAACCTTTTCGCTTCCAGAAACCGTCAAAGAGTAAAGCGGATATTTCAATTTTATCGCGTTGTCCTGCCTTATCGAGTTTGAAACTTCCACAATCTTTTTAACAATCTCCATATCCTCCTCAAGCTTCCTGTCAATAAGTTTTTCGTCAATTTTCGGCCATGAAGAAAGATGAATACTTTCTATCTTTTCCGCATTACGGAAAAGTTTCTGATATATATTTTCCGTCAAGAACGGGCAGAAAGGTGCTAACAGTTTTACAATCCTGTCAAGAACATATCCCATTACCGCTGATATTGTTTCCTTTTCATTGTCAATCCTGTCCCTCGCGGTTTTAATGTAAAGCCTTGAAAAGTCATTAAGTATAAAGTCTTCTATTTTCGCAAGAGCTTTGTAATGCACGAAACTTTTCATGTCATTCTCAGCTTCTTTTGCAAGAGAATTTATTTTCGAAACTATCCACTTGTCCTCGGTGGAAAGTTTTTTTGGAAGCTTTGCATCTTTTGCGCAGTAAGTCTCAAAAAAGTTTGTTATGTTTGACAGGATGTTCAGGAATCTTTTTGCCTCTCCAATCTCGTCCCAATTGAAGAACATGTTGTTGCCATTGTCGCTTTTCAGGAGATAGAACCTCAAGGAATCCTTTCCGTATTTTTCTATGATTTCCTCTGGGGTTATGAAATTCCCAAGCGACTTGTGCATCTCCCTCTTGTCAATGCCATAAACCATTCCATGCACAAGAACATTCTTGAACGGGACCTTTCCGAAAGTCATGACTCCCGCGAGCATTTGCGAGTTCCACCATCCCCTGAACTGGTCAGAGCCCTCCAATTCGAAATCAGCAGGCCAGAGCTTTTCAAAAAGCTTCTTTTCAGAAGGATAATTGAGCGAAGCCCAAGAGCTGCATCCTGAATCAAACCATACGTCCGAGACATCCTCAACCCTTCTCATTTCCCCTCCGCATTTGCATTTCATTTTTATTTCATCAATATACGGCCTGTGCAAGTCTTTCAACTGCTTCGGCAGTTCTTTTGAAGAACCGATGACTTTTATCTCACCGCATTTTCCGCATTCCCATATCGGCAACGGTATTCCCCAGAATCTCTGCCTTGATATCGGCCAGTCCCCCAGATTGTTCAGCCAATCCTCGAACCTTTTCTTCCCGTCGGCAGGATACCAATTCACCTTCTCATTCTCCTTTAGAAGTTTGTCCCTTATTTCAGTTACCTTGAAGAACCACTGCGGGACAGACATCTGCAAAAGCGGGTTCTTGCATCTCCAACAAATAGGATACTCGTGAGTTATGCTTTCCTTATGCGCAAGGAATCCCATCTCATCCAAATCCTGAATTATTTCCTTGTCAACTATTCTTGCGATCTTCCCTGCATATTTTCCGCATTCTTTTTTCAAAGTCCCGTCAAGCTCAACAGGACATATGACAGGCAAGCCTGCTTTTGTTCCTGCGTCATAATCTTCCCTTCCGTGGCCGGGCGCAGTGTGCACCAGACCGGTTCCTTCCTCAAGATGCACGTATCTTTGCGAGAGTATCACACGATAAGCATTTTTCATTTCGGGAAGCTTCAAATTCTTTGTCAATGGGTTGCGATATTTCATTCCTTCAAGATTAGAGCCGTTTATGACTTTCAGAATCTTCAATTCCTTTCCGAACTTTTTACCTAATTTTTCAACAACATCCTTTGCAACAATCCATATCTCATCATTTACTTTTGCTTCCGCGTAATCAAAGTCAGGATTAACCATTATTCCCGTGTTGCCGGGCAAAGTCCACGGCGTTGTTGTGTAGATTATGAAGAACTTGTTTTTCTCCCCCTCAACTGGAAACCTCACATAAACTCCTGTATCGGAAAGGTTTGCATGTTCTATCTCGTTATAAGCAACAGCTGTTGCGCAGTGCGGGCAGACATGAACCGGATAAATTCCCTTGTACAGGAAGCCCTTGTCATACGCTGTCTTGAAAGTGAACCAGCATCCCTCTATGAAATAATTCTCAAGAGTTATGTAAGGGTGTTCCCAATCCATCCATGCGCCAACCAAATCCTCAAACTGCCTGCTCATTGATTTTATATGCTCTGTTGCAAACTTTCTGCATTCTTTGTTAAACTTTTCTATTCCAAATTTCAGAATGTCCTTCTTTGAAGTAAAATTGAATTTTTTCTCAACTTTCGTTTCAATTGGCGTTCCGTGCGTGTCATAGCCGGGCTGGCACCATGTATGGAATCCACTCATCCTGAAAAACCTGATGTACATGTCCTTCAGGCTCTTGTTCCAGGTCGTGCCTATGTGAATCTGCCCTGTCGCATAAGGCGGGCCGTCATGAAAAAAGAATTTTTTCTTTTCCTTGTTTAGCGAGACAGCCTTCTGCCTTATCTTGTTCTTTTTCCAAAACTCCAGAACTTCGCCTTCAATCTCCTTCGGATTGTATTGTTCAGACATAATTATCATCTACTATCAGTTTTGGCAAGCCTCCCATATTCCACTTGTCAAGAAGCCTTTTTATATTTGGAGGGCTGCCCATGATTTCAGAATGACTTAATTTGAGCCCGTATATTATTGCCTCTATTTCAAGCAGATTGTAGAATATGCCAAAGTCAATCAAAGCATAAGGCGGAAGAGTGCTAAACCAATATCTAGAAGTAACTGTTTTATAGGATTTGTAATTCGCCTTTCATTTTTCTCACCTTAGCAAAATTATTTATCCAAGCTAAACTATTTAAAAGTATTGTTAAGATGCCAGAATCTTGGGTTTTCAAGCATGGTTGAATGCGAAATCTGCGGCTCTGCCGCCGACAGGAAAGCGGAGATAGAAGGCGTTGTCCTGAACGTGTGCGGAAGCTGCTCGAAATTTGGAAAGGATATTGTAGTGCAGCAAAAAAGAACTGTCAAGATTCTCAAACTGCCGGACGAAATGCAGATTGTTTTTATGGAAAATTTCTCAGGAACTATCAAAAAGGCGCGCATGAAAAGGCAGCTTTCCCAAGAGCAGCTGGCTTCCGCAATAAAGGAAAAAATGTCGCTGATAAAGCGGATGGAGGAAGGCTGGAACCCGCCAATTGAAACTGCAAGAAAGTTGGAAAAATTCCTCGGAGTGAAGCTTTTAGGCGCGGTAAAAGAAGCGGGCGGAAGCATAGAAACTGAAAAAAAGGAAGTGACAATCGGGGATATTATAGCCATTGTAAGAAAAAAATAAGCAGTCCTATTTCTTTCTCTGCATATAGAAGTATCCGCTCATCATAATCAGGAAAGGCGATATCAGCCATGAAACAAGCACTTCCAGCAGGATTATGGAAAGCTGATAATCCGGGTATAGCGCCGAGCTAATGCCTGTTGCAAAGGCGGCAACTAAGATGGGAAGGCTTATCAGGAAGTTTATTATTAAAAGAATTATCGTGGACCAGAAGTTTTTCCTCACGAAATTCCAGCTTGTTCTCAAGCCTTCAACGGCTTTTGCGTCAGAGATAATGACAGCATAGCTTGTAAAGCCCAGGAGTATTGAAAGAGCTATTAATGCGACAAGCCCTATTAGCATCCATATCAAGGAGACAATCATTATCAGCGCGCTTTTCGCAAACAGCGATGCAATCATCAGGATAATCGGAACTGCTATTCCAATAAGATAAACTGCAAAAATTAATAGCGCCACAAGCAGGTATGCTCCCAAAACGCTCCAGAATTTTTTGTTTGCGGTTTTCCATGCGTTAGCCAACTTAGCCTTCCCTTTCCAAGAATCTCTAACAATTGAAATGGCTGCAATAGAAGAGTAAAGCGAAACCGGAATCAATATAAGAAAAAACGCAACAAAGAGTGCAATGCCAGAAGCTCCGAGAGAAGCATCAAAATATTCCCCGTATTGGAAAAGCGAAACAATAAGCGAAAATAATGCAGGCAGCGCAAGAGGCACAAGTATTAGTTTGTTCCGCATATACCCGTTCCATGCGGCGCCGATGAGCCCTGACCAGTCGCCTGTTTTGGGCTTTGCCCCGTTCTTGGATTTTGGCATAGTATAAATTGGAAGGTTGTATTTAAATGGTTTTCTGTTGCTGCGCTGAAAGCGGCTGTTCAAAACAATTTTCTGTCCATCAACAGGTGCGAGAAATATCCCATGAAGGCAAACAGTCCCGGCAAAATGCTTTGCAGAATTCCAATCCCTATGATTGCCACGGATATTCCGAAAATGGCTGCACCCCATATTGTGTGCACGAAGCCGCGGTGCTTCACGGGAAGGGCAAGCAGAACCGGACCCGATAGCAGAAACCAGAAAAGCAGGAACCATAGCATTGTGAACCAGCTTGAAAACGTGTAATACACTATCATCCCCGCAACGAAAACCACAATAATGTCCGTGAAAATCCTGAAAACTCTGGAACTTTTAGAGTCAATATCCGGTATCATTGCTGCGAATACGCACATAAAAAAGGAGAACACGACAGCTGCGAAATTCATTTCAACCTGCGCGTATCTCAGCAGGAGCAACACCAGGAAAAACATTCCTACCGCGCCGAGAACGTGCCATCTATAATGGGGCATGATTATTGTTTTGCTTCCCTGAATAAAAAGGTTTCTAGATTGCGAAAGGCATAAAAAGATTGCTGTCAATCAAGAAGTATGGCAATAAAAATAAATTACGACCCGATAAAATATAATGCTCTGAAGGAAAATTCTCCGCAGTTTGAAACCACTCCATGGAACCTGAGGTCTCATAATCTACAAGATTTGAAAAAATTGCAAGGAAGGCTGGTTGGAAACAGGTTTGAGTTTTCATATGAATATTCATTTAGCGGAAATGATTTGGAAAATATCCTGAGGGTTCATATGCCAAGAGATGCTGACGGTTATGCTTATTGGGGAACAAAAAAAGGAAATTTGAGATTTAATTTTTATAAAATTTATTCTGATGATTAGTTTATGCTTATCGGATTTCCCACATAGTCTTAAATAGTTTTCTTGCCAACTTTATTCCGGTGCAAATTATGTTAGGTGAATACCTTCACAGGCGAGCGCCTTCATTAAGCGCGGGAAAAGCGCGGATTTAGACAGTTCTGATTCTGATAGCCCTGACTATGAATTTTCTGCGGTTCTTGACGAGCGCGGAAGGATAATTGTGCCGGCTTTTCTGCGAAAAGGTCTTTCTCTGAAGTTCGGCTCGAAAGTTCTGGTTTTTGTAAAGGCTGATGAAAGCAGTGATAACAAGACTCCGAATAAAAACAAAAAAAGAGGCGATAAAATATGAAAGGTGAAGCAGTTCATCAGAGAATATAACTTGGATGATGTGCAGTTTGAAACAAAAGATTATGCTGTATTGAAAGATTTTAGCGTGGTGTTCAAAAATGAAAAAGGATATAAAACAAAATAATCAAGATTTAATTATGAGTTCAAGCTTCCAGCCTGCGAAAGGCACAAGGGACATCCCGCCGGGAGAGATGAGAAGGCTGCTTTTTGTGTTTGACACCTGCAGGAAGGTTTTTGAGAAATATGGATTCGCTCCGCTGGAAACGCCTGCTTTTGAAAGTTTTGAATTGCTGTCCGCGAAAGGCGGGGAAGGAGTAAAGGACGAGATTTATTTTTTCAAGGACAAGGGTGGAAGAGAATTGGGGCTGCGGTTTGATATGACAGTCGGCCTGGCAAGATTTATCGCGAACAATCCGAATACCCAGAAACAGTTCAAGCGCTATGCTTTCGGAAAGGTTTGGAGATATGACAACCCGCAGGCGATGCGCTGGCGTGAGTTCTATCAGCTTGATATCGATACAATCGGCTCATCGCAGGTTGATACTGATATTGAATGTTTAGCCTGCTTTTGCGAATGCCTTGACGCGCTCGGAATAAATGGTTATTATATTCGCGTTAATAACCGCAATCTTTTGAAAGCTTTCTTGATTTCAAAAGGCGTTCCTGAAAAAAATCTGGATGAATGGTTCAGAACAATAGACAAATTGGACAAGATTGGAAAAGATGGGGTTGAAAAAGAATTGCTGGAAAAAGGCTTTGAAAAAAAGATTGTGAAAGATGTTTTGAATAATCTGGAAAAAGTTTCTGAGAATCCGGAGAAGCTTGAAAATCTGGAAGGCTACCAGGAACTCGCGCGATTAACAGAACTTGCGAAATCATACAATATTTCAGAAAATCTGAAATTTGATATTTCCCTTGTGCGCGGCTTGGAATATTACACGGGGCTTGTTTTTGAAATAGGAATAAAAGACTTGAAAGTCAGCCTTGGCGGCGGAGGCAGATACGATAAAATGATAAAATCATTCGGCGGGTCCGACTTGCCTGCCACGGGAATATCTTTCGGCTTGAGCAGGCTCATCCAATATATGGAAGAGAAAAACCTTTTCAGTATGTCCAAGTCTGCTGTAAAAATCTTCATTGCAAACGTGGACGAAACTTCGAAAGATTATGCTCTCAAAATTGCGCAAATGCTGAGAAAAGAAAACATTGCATCTGAAACGGACTTGATGGGAAAGAAGCTGGGAAAGCAGCTGGAATACGCGTCTTCAGCGGGAATCCCCTTCGTCGCGATAATCGGCGGGGACGAGATAAAACAGAAATCAGTAAAGCTGCGAAACATGAAAACCGGAAAGGAGGAAATGGTCAAGGTTGAGAAACTGGCAAACATATTGAAAAAATATTAATTCTTCGCAATTATTGGCGCATAAAAAAGGGTAACAACCGCTGTAAAAAAGAAGCCATGTCCTCATTCAGCCCATCATCCCGGACACGAACACCGTATCTTCGAGCACAAGCCCGCACTTGTTGCAAATTGTCTCGTCAAAAGTTCGCGCAACGCGCGGCGAGCCGCACTCGGGGCATTTAATCCCGAAAGCATTTTTTGGTCGCATACCAATGTTTGTTTTCTCGGGATATAAAAGATTTCGCAGCAAGCGAACTATATTTTGCCGAATATGTTTCCTGCCGAACACGTCACAGAAATAATTAAAAAAATCGGATTTCCCGTTTTTCCGCACGGAAACTCCGTTTCCGGCGGCGCCGAAAATCCGAAAGGATTTTCGTGCATTTTAAGAAAATATTTTGCAATTATAAAATAAAAAGAATAATTCTGCTGCCTTTGCCTGCAGCAGAATAAAATTCCCGCATCCAGAAAATTTTCCTACTCTTCCGCAATTGTTATCTTGCCGAACTTGCCTGCGGAAAGCTGGAGTTCCTCGCGGTATGAGGAAACAAACCCGTTCTCAATCTTTATCTTTGAGCCTTCCGGAATGTCCGCGTCAGTGCCCCACAAGGAAAGCTTGAATCTTCCGCTGTCATCTTCTATGGTTGCGTTCGCCACTTGCGTTTCCCCGAATTTTGTGTTAACCTGCCTTGGCTCTTCCTTGCTCACGATTTTTGCCTCCAGGCTAACCTTTCCCGTCCCTTCCTTTAAATCAGAAATCTTCATTTTATCACCCGTATTAATTTAGTATTATTCCTTCGTCTCCAGCCTATTTAAACCTTTCTGAAAGGATAAATATCTGTCGCATTAACTATCGGTATGGCATCCAAAAAGAAAGCGAAAAAGGCCGAGAAAAAAACGGAAATTCATATTCCTGAGCCGATTCCTGCGAAGGCCGGAGAAGTCCAAAAACCCGTTGCTGGAAAGATGGGCGACGAGAAGGCGTATGAGCTCCTGAAAAGATACGGCATCCCTTTGACACATTATTCTTTTGTAAAGACCGAGAAAGAGCTTTTGGAAGGACTAAAAAAAACAGGATTTCCCGCAATAATGAAGGTTTCCGGAAAGAGCATAATACACAAGACAGAGCTTGGAGGAATATTGTCCGTAAATACGGAAGATGAAGCCAGGTTAGCGCTCAAAAAGCTTCTTGCGATAAAAGGCTCCGAGAAAATTCTTTTGCAGAAAAAATTGGAAGGTATAGAAGTGATAGTCGGCGCAAAGCGCGACCCGCAGTTCGGCGCTGTCGTGGTTTTCGGATTCGGAGGAATTTATACAGAGATTATAAAAGACGTGGTTTTCAGGATTTGCCCCGTTACTCCGGAAGACGCGGAACAGATGATAAAAACAATAAAAGGCTATGAGATTCTCACAGGCGCGCGCGGCAAAGCCGTCAATATCGAGGCGCTGAAAGACGTTCTGGTAAAAATATGCCGCCTTGCTGCAAAGGAAATGATAAAGGAAATGGACATAAATCCGCTTTTCTGCAACGAGCAGGGCTGCTGGGCTGCGGATGTCAGGATAATCGGGAAGTAGAAGTATTTTAAAGATTAAATCTCATTCTATTAGATATGCCTCGGTGGCTCAGAAGGCCTTTTTCTTTTCCCATGAAAAGAAAAACTTTTCAGGGGCGCC
>JAVHRC010000081.1:16118-39787 GCA_036171435.1 Candidatus Aenigmatarchaeota archaeon | reverse complement strand
TGGGAAGTTTAAATAGGACACAAACAAAAATTCGTTACCGAAAACCGATAAAGTATTTTCAATAACTAAAAGGGTGATTAATTTGGCCATTGACATTGAGAAATTTTTGAAGGAACAAAGCGGCATGATTGACAAGATTATAGAGAAATACATACCCAGAAAATTCGACAAGGAAAGGATGGAATTCGTCTGTGGAAAGCCGCGTTACGAATACAATATTGAAGCGCCAAATAAGGCGGTTGCCGAGCCTATTTGGGAATTCCTCGACAGGGGAGGCAAAAGATGGAGGCCTGTCCTTTTCCTGCTTGTTGCCGAGGCTCTCGGAGGGGACGTTAAAAAATTCACGGACTTCGTGGTGATACCGGAAGTCGTTCATAACGGGACATTGATGCATGATGATATTGAGGACAGTTCCGACGAAAGAAGGGGAAAGCCATGCACATACAAAATTTTCGGTGTTGATATTGCGATAAACGCGGGGCACGAAATGTACTATCTGCCTTTGCTCCCGCTGATAAAGGGCAGGGACAAGTTTGATGCTGAAACTCTTCTGAGCGTTTACGAGATTTACGGGCAGGAATTGCTTAATCTGGGAATGGGACAGGCTATGGATATTGCCTGGCACAAGGGAATCGCGAACGCGGACGCTGTCACGGAAAAACAATATTTGCAGATGTGCGCTTACAAGACCGGAACCCTTGCAAGAATGAGCGCGAAGATTGCAGCCGTGCTTGCGGGTGCAGACGCGAACACGATAGAAACAATGGGAAAGTTCGCGGAATCCATTGGAGTGGCGTTTCAGATTCAGGATGATGTCTTGAATCTTGTTTCAAGTGAGCTCTCAAAAGGAAAAGGCGGCGTTGGCGAGGATATTTCGGAAGGCAAGAGAACGCTGATGGTAATCCACACGCTCCAGAAGGCGAATCCACAGGACAAGAAAAGGCTTATCGAAATTTTAAACATGCACACGAAAGACCAGAAGCTGCGCAACGAGGCGATTGCGATTCTGAAGAAATACGGCGCAATAGATTACGCAGTCCAGTTTGAGAAAAAAATGATAAAGGATGTCTGGAGCGAGGTTGATAAGATACTGAAGCCGAGCGATGCAAAGGAAAAGCTGCGTGCGTTCGCCCAGTTCCTCGTGGAAAGGGATTTTTAGCTTTTGATAAGACAGGAAGAAATCTTTAAAATTTTGTAATTAATCGTTAATTGCCGAACTAAGCTTGAAGCTTAAATATTTAAACAAAGAGTTTTTATAGGGTGGGTAATTGAAATTTTACGAGCATGAAGCAAAAGAAATTTTTAATAAGTTTGGCATTCAAACTCCAAAATATAAACTCATCAGGTTAGCGGAAGATACCGCCCGCATTTTCAATGAAATAGGAGGAACTGTCGTTCTGAAGCCTCTTGGAATAAAACAAAGAGGAAAGCAGGGATATGTTTTTTTTGTGGATAATGCGGATGAAGCAAAAGAAAAAACAGAAAAATTATTAGCCGTTGAAGGAGTAAGTCAAGTGTTAGCTGAAGAGAAAGTTAACATTAAAAAAGAGCTTTATGTTGGAATCACCATAGATCATTCCGCTGGCAAAATAGTGCTAATTCTCAGCTCTGAAGGCGGTGTTGACATAGAGGATATCAGCAAAAAAGAGCCCGGAAAAATCAAGAAAATTTACATCAACATTTTAGATGGCTTAAGGATTGAAGAAGTAAGAGAAGCAATCAGGTCTTTAGGTTTAGAAGAAATAAAAGATCTGGAGAATATAGTGCAAAAGATTTATAAGATATTCAAAAAATATGATGCAGAGATTCTTGAAATAAATCCGCTGGCAATTGCAGAAGACGGAAAATTGGTTGCCGTGGATGCAGTCCTGAATATTTCTGATGATGCACTTTTCAGGCATCCTGAGTTTGAGGCGCTGGCCAAAGAGCGCAACTATGCCACGGAAATAGAGAGGCTGGCAGGAAACATGGGGTGGTCATATATAGAGCTGGATGGAAATATAGGGATTCTTTCCAGCGGCGCTGGCCTGACAATGAGCATTCTTGATTTGATAAAATTGTACGGAGGCAAGCCGTCAAATTTTTTGGATACCGCACAGATGGGGGCTGATGAGATTTACAAAGCTTTCGAGATTCTTTCCAAAAATCAGAAAATCAAAGTAATCTTTGTAAACATATTTGCCGGACTGAACAGGTGTGATGATTTGGCTGTTGGAATAAGAAGATATGTTCTGGATTATAATCCAAAAACCCCGATAGTTGTTAGAATGATCGGTAATATGGAAGATGAGGGTTTTAAAATATTGAAAGAGATTGGCATAGAGCCTATAAAAGAATTGGAGGCTGCGGTTGAGAAGGCTGTGAATATTACTAAAAACATGTGAGGTAATTGAAATGGGAATATTGGTTGATGAAAATACTAAAATAATTGTTCAAGGCATAACAGGAAAGGCTGGCTCAACCCACACAAAAAATATGCTGGATTATGGAACTAAGATAGTGGCAGGTGTCAGGCCGGGGGCGGACGGGGAAGAAGTGCACGGTATTCCTGTTTATAATACCGTTCGTTCAGCGTTGGAAAAGCATGAAGCAAACGCATCAATTCTGTTTGTCCCGTCAAATCTCGCTAAAGGCGCCGCTTTGGAAGCAATAGAAGCAGGAATAAAGCTGGTTGTGATTATTCCTGAGCACGTGCCGTTGCTTGATACTCTGGAGATAATAGAGACAGCGAAAAAATACAAATCAACGGTGATAGGGCCAAATACGCCCGGCTTAATTAGCCCGGAAGCCAGATGCAAAATCGGGTTCGTGCCAAACCAATATTATATTCCCGGATCGGTGGGCGTTGCTTCAAGAAGCGGAACGTTGACTTATGAGATAGTGTCGCGGCTGACATTGAATGGAATAGGCCAAACGACGTGCATTGGCGTGGGCGGCGACCCTCTTGTAGGAAGTCCCTTTCCGAATATTGTAAAAATGTTTGAAGATGACCCTAAAACAAGATTGATTCTTTTAATAGGAGAAATAGGGGGGACACAGGAAGAGAATGTGGCAGAAATGATAATCAACGGAGATGTGAAAAAACCTGTTGTCGTATATGTCGCAGGGCATGCCGTACCTTCTGGCAAAAAAATGGGGCATGCAGGCGCAATCATTTCCGGTGGAATGGGAACAATCGAAAGCAAAATGAGAATGTTTGAAAGGGCGGGTGTTGCCGTTGCAAAAACGCCTGCGGAAGCCGTTGAGTTGGTCAAGAAAAATTTGTGAGGCGATAATACTATGAATGATTTAAACTATGATGTTTTTGTTGAAGAAATAAAAAATGGGACGCCGCTTCACAAAATACCAAGCAGAATAGAAAAACAAATGCCTGGAGAGAATGTTTCTTTTTATGTTTCAGAATCAGCCGAGGTTTATAGAAAATTTTTAGAAAAAAGAAATAATATAAATCTAAAACATATTCTGGAAACAAGTTTGGAGAAATCGAAAATCCATATTATTAAGATTGACGATGTCGAAAAATATCTTGGCGGAAATTATCTTGGCGGCGGGAAGGATGGAAGACCTATAAGCATAAATGGGAAAGTAAAATTGAGAGGTGATGTATCTGGCGAATTCTATATTCCACTCAGACCATCAAGATGGGGCGTTTCTGAAGGTGTTAATGCCGGATTTTATAAAATATCAAAGGCGGCGAAATTTGGAAATGAATTAGATAGCGTAGAAATTGCTATAGAAAGTTCTTCCATTGTGACAAGGTCACCCGCCATAAGAGTCCCGATAGAAAAGAAGGAAGAGATAACAAGTAAGATAAAGAACGACCTATACAAAAAAATAAAATCAAAAGCTGATTCTTTCATGAATAATGATTCTGGAGAATTAGGCAAGATTGATTATTCTGGAGAATTAAGCAAGATTGAAATAGCAGAATATAAGGACATTCTGGATGTTCTGTATCTTAATTTTATCTATGCAATGCGTGGAGACTATCATGGTCATGACGCAGTCACAGCGACTACAAGAGAAGTCATGGAGTATGTATGCAACGAAATCCCGGATATCGAGATGCTCATGATAGCGGGAGGAGTTGATGGTGACCTCAGGCCTAGCGAGAAGAATATTAGAGGAAGAAGGGTTGAAGCTAAAATCAGAGTTCCAGAAGAAATATTAAAAGAGGTAACAGCAAACCCAAAAACAGGGGATAAGGGTGCAACAATAGAAAATATTATTTGTTCAAATAATGCCAAGCAAAATGGAAATAGAATTTTAGGTACATACACTTTTTGTGGCATGGCACCGGAAATAATTGATGGATTTTTTAACGCCCTGGAACCTCCTGTTTCTCCTTTTGTGTCCTCAAGATGTATCATAGAAGCCCAGGAAAAATCGGGATTGCTTGAACTGAAAGCCGTACTCCCTAATGCAGAATTTGGAACAATGGATGAGGGTCATGCGTCGTTGACAGCAAGTGAGAACAGGTCAATATTGGGCATAGATGATAAAAACAACAATGGAAAAAATGTAAAGGTTGCATTAGCAAATCTTGGTGCAGCTGTGGTTGCAGGAGAGTTTAACCAATTGTGTCAGATGTATGCCAGAAAGTTGGGCAGCGAAAAATATAGGGTGATGAAATGAATCAGGAAGAAATGGATGAACTTGTAGAGAAGATGATAAGCGGAGAAATAAAGCTTCATGAAGTGGAAAATTACACAAGGAATGACAGCAACATAGCTACAATAGTCAGGAGAGAATACCTTCAAAAAAAATATAATGTTGAATTAAAGCATATGGCCCATAACAGCATAGATTTTACAGATTCTATAAGCAGAAATATTGATAATCCCATTGGCGCTGCGCAAATTCCGATTGGATGTGCAGGCGAATTGAAAATAAATGGTGAATATGCCAATGGGGTTTATCCAATCCTCCTTGCGACAACAGAAGGCAGATTAGTCGCTGGAATGTCAAGAGGCATAGTCGTATTCAACAAAGCAGGAGGCGTAAATACGACTATACTGAAAGATGGCATGACTAGGGATGTGCTAATAAGAGTGTCAAACGCAAGAGATGCCGTTAAGATAGGCAGATGGATAGAAAGTGAAAGCGGGTTCAAAGCTTTGTCAGAAGCTTTTTCCAAAACTACGAAGTTTGGAAAACTGAAAGAAGTTAAACCGTATATTGTTGGGAGAGATGTTCATTTAAGATTTAAAGCAAACACAGGAGCTGCCATGGGAATGAATATGGTGACAATAGCGGCAAAGGCCACAACAGATTCTTTAATACCCTTTTTCGAAAAAAATCTGGGAATAAAGGCAATAATATTAAGTGAATCGGGAAATATGTGCAGTGACAAAAAACCCGCTTTCATAAATGTTTTAGAGGGTAGGGGAGTTTCCGTGGTTGTAGATACCATGATTCCAAGAGATATTGTAATTGACAAGTTCAGAGTTGAACCTGAACTTATAGCCGAATTAAACAAGGTAAAAAATTTACAGGGTTCCGCCCTTGCAGGCTCTCACGGCTTTAATGCGCATGTTGCAAATATACTTGCTGCGATGTACATGGCACATGGACAGGATGTTGCCCAAATTGTGGAAGGCTCTCAGGCAATGACTGATGTTGCTGTGGTTGATGGAAATCTTTATGTTTCATGTTTTCTGCCTGCCATAGAAGTTGGGACGTATGGTGGAGGAACCAAAAGAGAAACGCAAAAAGAGGCATTGAAAATTCTAGGTTTATATGGGGAGAATGATGCAGAAGGCAAGACCAGACTGGCGTTTGCTGAAATTGTCGCAGCAGCGTGCCTTGTTGGCGACATAAATTTGTTGGCAATACAGGCTGCCGGAGAGCTATCAAAAAGCCACGGCCAAATAAAAAGAGGGTAGGTTAGGGGTTCTTATGGTAATGGTTTCATCGCCTGGAAAGATAATTCTTCTCGGGGAGCATGCTGTCGTTTATGACAAGCTCGGCATATCGGCTGCTGCCGGGAAATATACAAATATTTCTATAAATTCTTCTAATGATGACAGTATTTTTATAAAGTCTAATAATCTTGGTTTAAAAGATAAGAAGAACAAAGATGAAATCTTTAAGCTTACTGAACAGATAGACAAATTAAGAGAAGAAGGCAAGATAAATGAAATAAAAGATATGGCAAAAAGAGATAAGCTTCTTCCAAGCTTTCTTGTCATTGGAAAAATAATGATGAAATACGGATTCAGACCATGCTCCATAGAAATCAGGTCTGAAGTTCCAAAAAATCTTGGCTCAAGCGCTTCTGTTTTTAATGGGATTGCAAAAGGCTTGTCGGAATTCTTAGGTCTGAATCTGGATAAAGAAAAGATAGGATGTTTTGCAAATGAGGGTGATAAGGTCGTCCATGGTACACCATCCGGAATAGATGCCTATACTATTGCATATGGAGGATGGAACATCTTCAAAAAATCAGAAGGTATCAAATCCTTGGATAATGATTTAAAAATTAGTCTGATAATAGTAGATAGCGGTGAGCCTGCAAGAACAGGAGAAATGGTGGCTTCTATAAGAAAACAGAAAGAGGAGAATCCATCTCTTGTTGATGCGATAATGAATAAATTGGATATTATTTCTCGGAATGGTTTGGATTCCTTAAAGTCTCATGATTTGAAAAGCATCGGAATATCTATGATAAAATATTATCATGAGTTGAAGAAGCTCAATATTTCAATACCAAAGCTTGATGAAATAGTTGAAATAGCCATAAAAAACAACCTTCTTGGAGCAAAGCCTACGGGAGGTTGGGGTGGCGGCAGCTGCATAGTCTTGGCAAAGGATGAAAAGCAAGTTAGTGAGATTATAAATATTTATAAAACCAACGGATTCAATGCATTTGCGGTAAAATTAGGAGTTGAATGCGCAAAGTAAAGACTGATATTTATGAAAGCAACAGCGATTGCGAATGCCAATATAGCATTAGTCAAATATTGGGGAAAAAGGGATGAAAGAATTATTCTCCCGTTCAACAGCAGCATATCAGTCACTTTGGATTCCCTTTCTTCAATAACCACAGTTGAGTTTGACAAGAAATATAACAAAGATATCTTTGTTCTCGACGGGAAGGATATGCAGGGGGAAGAGCTTGAGAGAGTGATTGATACTTTAAACTTGATAAGAAATATTGCTAATATCAATGAATATGCAAAAGTGGTTTCGAAAAATAATTTCCCAACCGCAGCAGGCCTGGCAAGCTCGGCAGCAGGCGGCGCTGCGCTCGCATTAGCGGCATCAAGAGCGGTTGGACTGGAACTGCCAAAAAAGGAACTCTCTATAATAGCAAGAAGAAATTCCGGTTCAGCATGTAGGTCAATAGAAGGTGGATTTGTGGAATGGCTGAAAGGAAAGACTGAAGATGGAAGCGATTCATATGGCAAACAAATTGTTTCAGAAATCTTCTGGCCAGAGTTTAGAGTGTTGGCAACCATTGTATCCGCCAAGCAGAAGCCGATAAAAAGCAGAGCAGGAATGAAACAAAGCGTGGCAACATGCCCTTACTATCCCGTCTGGGTGGAAACCGCGGAAGAAGACTGTAAAATAGTAAAGGAAGCTATGTCAGAGAAGAATTTTGATAAACTGGGAAATACGGCTGAGATGAGCGCATTGAAGATGCATGCCGTAATGATGACAACAAAACCGCCCATAATATATTGGCTGCCCGAAACCGTGAGAGTGATGCATGCTGTGCATGAAATGAGAAACAATGGCATAAACTGTTACTTTACAATTGACGGCGGACCTCAGGTAAAAGTCTTATGCTTGGAAAAAAATGTTAAAACAATTAAAGAGCACTTAAAGGGACTGGATTGCATTAAAGAAATTATCGAGTGCAAACCTGGAGAAGGTGCGAAAATAATTAATGAACATCTATTCTGATAGTGGTTCTAATGGTAAAGGTTTCCGCTCCGGGAAAATTGATGCTTTTTGGCGAGCATGCTGTTGTGTATGGAAGGCCCTGCATAGTTACCGCTGTGAACCATAGAATGTCTGTTTCAATTGAAGAAAGAAAAGACGATAAAATAATTGTCAATGCCCCTGAAGTGAATGTTAAGGATTATACAATATCTATCAACAATCTAAATAATCAATTTCCAAAAGAAGTCAGTTTTGTACTGACAGCAATCAAGAATTTCTTTGATAAATACCATTGTAGTCATGGATTGAATATAGAGACGCATAGCGAGTTTTCAAGCAAGTTCGGTTTCGGAAGTTCCTCTGCAGTTACTGTATCCACGCTAAAGGCATTGTCGAAATTATTTGACATCAAAATGTCAAAAAAGGAATTGTTTGATATTTCATATAAGACTGTTTTGGATGTGCAAAAAGTCGGCAGCGGCTTTGATGTTGCATCCGCTATTTATGGCGGAACATTGTATTTTGTAGGCGGCGGAAAAGTCATAGAAGAAATGAATATAAAGAAAATACCATTGATTGTAGGTTATACCGGAGTGAAGGCAGATACCGCTACTCTTGTAAAAAAAGTAAACGGTCTGCTGGGTAAAGAGCCAGAAAAGATTAACAATATTTTTGATAAGATAGAAAACATAGTTATTGAATCTAAACAAAAAATTAAAAGTTCTGAATGGGATGAAGTAGGGCGCTTTATGAACGAGAATCAGAAATACCTTGAGATGCTTGATGTTAGTTCGCCCGAACTTGACAAGCTCATTTCTTCCTCAAATAAAGCTGGCGCTTATGGCTCAAAATTATCAGGTGCTGGAGGAGGGGACTGTATGGTTGCTCTTGCCTCTGAAGAAAATGGAACCTTAGTCTCTAAATCAATAGAAAAAGCCGACGGAATTATAATACCTGTTGAAACTAATGTTGAAGGAGTTAGAATAGAAAAGGAATAAATAAATTTTAAACAGTTGATATTATGACAGATTCTCTGTCCGTTCTGAAAGAAAGAATACTGCAGCAGATTAAAAAAGAGATTCCATCAGAAACTGCTGTGCATGGCTTAGACCATACGTTTCGCGTTCTTCAGAACTGCCTGAATATAGGACCAAAAGAAAAGGCAGATTTGGAGGTTTTGATGGCAGCTGCCCTTTTACATGACGTTGGCAGGGAACTTGGATATAGCGGCATGAAACATGCAGAAAAGGGTGCGGTTATTGCGAAAAAAATTCTGAGAGAAACTGCGTTTCCGGAAGATAAGATCGGGAAAGTCATGGAAGCAATAAGAACACACGATGATGACGTACTATTGTCTGAAAGAAAAAGTATTGAATCAAAGATCCTTTTTGATGCGGACAAGATGGAGGCATTTGGTATAATCGGAATAAGCAGGGCTCTTATGGAATTTGGAAGAAAGGGAAGAACCCTCCAAGATGTTGCAAAATGGTGGAGAAACGGTCTGAAGAAAAGGTTTGACGGAGTTTTCACGGAAACAGCAAAGAAAATTATAGCGAAGGATTATGAAATTAGCAGGAAATTTTTTGAGGAATTGGAAAGAAAAATAAATAATATTGAATAGAATAAATTTATTTCATAATCTCAATTATTGATGGCATGCCAACATACCATCTCAGAATCTCTTTCGTCCATGGAGGGAATCTATGGTTCTCTTTTTCCAATAATTTTGGAATATTTTCTCTTGGAATAAAAACTATTTTGCTTATCTCATTCTCATTTAATTTCAGTTCTCCATTAAAATTGACTTCAAAAACTTCAGTTATCATATTGTCGTTTGGACCATAATTCATTCTCAATTTCACAATCTTTTTTAATGTAATGTTTTCGAGTCCAAGCTCTTCATTTATTCCGCGCTTTGCAGCATCTTCAAAACTTTCTCCCGCTTTCACGTGTTCGGATACAGAGCAGTCATAACAATTCGGAAACTTGTCCTTGGTAGGGCTTCTTATCTGAAGCAATATCTCGTTTTTGTTGTTTACAAGAAGAATATGCACTCCCCTATGTCATTTATCAGAACTATGAACAATCTTCCTTTCTTCAGCTTTTAAGAAAGTATCATTCACATCGACAACGCTTAATAATTCACTCATAAACAACCAACATAAATTTATCCAATCCATTCCTTGGTTTTTCCCGTTATGACATATCTTGCTTTCTTAAGCTCTTCAACATTCCTGCTTCCTGTCAGGAACATTGATATTTTAAGCTCTTCTATAATATTTTCCAAGTTTTGTTTTACGCTTTCATATCCTTCCAATGAGTCCGCCAGAAGAACCTTTGCCATGGACGCTGCATCCGCACCCAATGTTATTGCTCTGGCAACATCCAAGCCATGCCTTATTCCACCGCTCCCGATTATTTTCATGTCTTTTATTGCGCGGCATTCCAGAACGCTCACTGGAGAAGGAACTCCCCAATTCCAGAATATTTTTCCAGCTCTTTCTTTGTTTTTCATATTTCTCATTCTTGCCCTGTGACATTCAACAGCGGTCCAGCTTGTCCCGCTTACGCCGCTGACTTCAATGCCTTTCACTCCAGCCGATTTCAACATTTTCGCGGCTTCCTTTGATATTCCGGCTCCGCACTCCTTAACCAGAACAGGATAGTTTTTTGCAATTTCCTCAATCTTTTTCAGAACCCCTTTTGCCTTGTCATTTCCTTCAGGCTGAATCATTTCCTGCGGATAATTCAAGTGTATCATGAGCATGTCAGCATCTATCATGTCCATGAGTTTCCTTATTGTATCCAAAGATATGCTCTTCCCATCTTTCTGCTCAACAAGCTGTGAAACTCCAATATTTGAAATCTTGATTGGTATGTCATAATTTTTTATTATATCATAAGTTGATGATAATTCGGATTTTTCAAAAACAGCTCTCTGGCTTCCAATACAGAATCCTATTCCCAATTCTGCAGCTGCTTTTGCGCAATTCTGGTTTATTGTCTTGCCCAGTTCATGCCCGCCGCTTATAGCAGCAATAAAAATCGGATAGTTCAGGTTCTTGCCAAAGAATTTTATCCGGGTTTCAATTTCGTCCTTGTCAATTTCAGGAATTCCCTTATGAACAAGATTAATATCATCCCAATAGTTGTAATGCGAGTTCACATTCTCATGGAGGCAGACTTCTATATGCTCTCCCTTTCTCTTTTCAATTATATTGCTCACAAAATCGCCTTAAACATTTCTTTTCATCGCGAAGAAATCTATGGCAGACTCGAAAATCTCCCTGTTCGGGATGTCCGGAAAATACTCGTCAAATTTCTTTCTCGCCAAATCCGCAAATTCCAGCGCTTTACTATCCGCATATTCCACGGAACCCCTTTCTTTCATTAATCTTATTATGTATTCCACTTCTTGGTTTGTCTTTTCCTCCCTTTTCTTTCCCATTACTTCCAACACCTTTCTGCGCTCATCGCCGCGGGTGTTGTTGATAAGGTGTATAAGCAGCAAGGTTCTTTTCCCCTCAAGAATATCGCCGCCTATCTCCTTCCCGTAAACAGAGCCCTTTCCAATTATGTTCAGCAAGTCATCTCTTATCTGGAATCCTATTCCCAACGGTATGCCAACCTCTGATAATTTTTTTAAAGTGTTCTCGTCCTTTCCTGCTATTATCGCTCCAAGTCTCAGCGGGCCGGCTATGCTGTATTCAGCTGACTTGCCATATGCTATGTCCTCGAAATCCTTGTCCTTTAATCCTTCCAATCCCCTGTTCAAAGTCGTGTAGCTTTCCAGATGTTGCCCCCTTATTGTTATGTCCATGAATCTTTCAAACTCCTTCAAAACCCTGAAAGAAATTTCATTGCCGAGAACTTTCGCATTGTCCATGAGAATTTTCCACATCAGGAAATGCAGATAATCACCTGCATTTATTGCAAGCTCGTTTCCGTAAATCCTGTGCAGCGCGGGTTTTCCCCTTCTTTCCTCCGAGTTGTCCTCAAAATCATCATGAACCAGCAGCCAATCTTCTGATATCTGCATTGCCGCGGCAGTTCTTACTGCCTTTGAAACATCCCCGCCAAAAGCCTCGCAAGAAAGAAGAACAAGAGAGCCCCTTCCGTATTTTCCCTGGCGTTTCGGATATTCGTTCACAACTTCAGTAAAATTAAAAGGACCTTCGGTTGGAAGATATTTTTGTATTTCCTCCCAGATAATAGGTTTTTTCTTCGCAAGAATATCCTTAAAATCTATCATATTATTTGTTAGTTTTTGCATTATTTAAGTTCTTAATTCATGTATGCCGACTATATATCTTACAGCGGCCTTAACTCTCGTCGCAGCTTCATCAGCGAGGGCATCATTCCTATCTTGTCCAGCAACTGGTCGTGCAATTTCTCAACCTCATCTTCCGGCAACTTTGCGCGAAAGTCGGCTTCTATCAGCGGCGCGGGAAAGCCGTAGGAATCATGGCAGCATGTTGAAAGTATCAGGGATGAAATCTCGTCTGCGGTTTTTGCAACATCTTCGCTGTTTCTGCAATAAAAATCCACCCTGACTGGCCTGTCGAATTTCGCGGTTTTCATGTAAAAGCTGTAAATGTTTTTTCCCTGCTCGCCGAGTATGTTTATCAGCCCATCACCGGAAAACCTGAACGCACAAGTCCTTTCCCCGTAATCAAGAAAATAAAAAAGGATGTTCGTGTCCGAAGCGGTTTTAAGAATTTCTTTCATTTCCGCGTTTTCCCCGATTATGCTGTTTTTTGAAAGTATTTCGCAGAACCGTTTTCCGCGCGAATCTTCTATGCACCCTGCAAGCAGTCCTGTAACTGAATCGTAAAGGCTTTTGAAACTCGCAACCGTTCGGAGAAATCTTTCATGGCTGTCAGATTTTTCCTTTGGAATATCATTTATGTGCGGCACAATCATGCCGTCCATCAAAACCATATCCGGGGAGAATTTTTTTGCCGCGTCAGCCGCGGTTTCTATTTCCTTGCGCATCCTTTCATTGCTCGCGTCCAAGCCGCTGTCGTTGTAAGGGTCGGAGACAAGAATAATTTCCGGGGAAGGTGATGATTCCGGATAATACGAGACAGAAGACTTTTCATTGTTATCGTACTGAAACATGACAGCCACTGCGCGCAGCAGCGCAAGCTCCAGCCCGTGATAGGAATGCTGCGATAGTCCGCCGTCCACTGCGACAATTTTCTTGCCTGAAAGGTTTTGCGGAACAACTTCGTATGCCAGCTTCTCCTCCATTATGTCGGCATTTCTTGAGAACTTGCCTTTTTCTTTAGTCAGAAATTCCGCCAAGGTTTTTCTCTTCTCTTCCATGCTTTTGATGCTTTCCGCAGCGCTTGACAGCCTGTTGATAAAGTTTTGCATGACAATATATTGGTTGATTAAAATTTAAGCCTGAGAATTTTCAACGAGGTATAATAATTCCTTCCAAATCCTCGAACTTCTTGTCAAGAAAGAATTTTGCGGTAAGCGCGCAGAGCAGAGCCTCGTATTCGTGCTCGTTGCTTTTCGGCTCGCGCGACGCCTGGAGGACTTTTTCGGTTGCCGAGGCGGAAACCTCTATCACGTGAAAGCCTTTCTCGCGGAGCGTTTGTACGATTCCCTTTGCGCGAAGCGCAAGAACCTGCATCGACGGGAGTTTCGGGGAAACTGTCTTGAAGCCGCGCTTCATCAAAAGCTCCTCGCTCCTTCTCCAGAATCCGGTGGCTGGAACCCAGAAAGGCGCGTCCATTGCAACGCAGTCCGGTTTTGCATCTTCCACGGCTTTTATTATTTCAGAATCGTCTTTCAGGATTTTTATCTCTGTTTTAACTTCCCCGTCAGCCTCAAGAACGCAGAATCCCGTGGGATTTTCAGGCTTTCCCGCAAGGTCAATGCCAACTACTTTCATAAATTATTAATGCCGGAGAACGGATTTAAATGCATATTGCTATTCCATGCTTATTTTATAAATCTTATTAACAGCTTGCTTGACGGAATATTTTGTTGTATCAATACAATTCTCTTTAAGAATATTATTATATTTGAATTCTTGATGCAAGAACTTGATTCGTTTACTTCCGACATATTTATATCCTCTCTCTTTATCGCGTTCTATTAGAGTCTTAAGAGGTGCCATTAAAGTAAAAATCTTTATTCTGTAGTTCATCTTCTTGAATAATCTTATAAATAAGTCTATATCTTTTCGAGATAATAATAATTCTTCAACTATAACATTGTAATCATGCTTAACGAATTGTTCAATAAGCAGAATGCAGATATTATATGCAAAGTATTTGTCTTCTTTAATTCTTGGATTTCTGCCAAAAATGTGAATAAAATAATCTACATTAAATAAAACAGCATTGCCAATTTTCTCTCTTAATTTTGTTGCTGTTGTTGTTTTGCCAACACCCGCAGGTCCTCTTAAAATAATAGCTGTTCGTTTCATAATATTCGGTTATTTCCCGCACTTTTATAACTTTCTGTTTACAATATAATAACGGTATTTATGGTGTTGGATAAAATAGGCGAAGGTTTGCGGGCGGCGCTTGACAAAGTCACGAGGGCTGGGCTTGTTGATCGCGCTGTCGTGGAGGAGTTGGTAAAGGACATACAACGCGCGCTTCTCGCTGGCGATGTTGACGTGAAGCTCGTTTTCGAGCTTACGCAGAAAATAAAAAAGCGCGCCCTTGACGAAAAGCCGCAGGCGGGAATTACCGCGCGCGAGCACATAATAAAGATTGTCTATGACGAGCTTGTCGCCTTCCTCGGGAAAAAATCCGACTTGAGGTTCAACGGCAAAATACTTCTGTGCGGACTTTTCGGCTCGGGAAAAACCACAGTCGCGGGAAAGCTTGCGAGATTCTGCCAGAAGAAAGGATTGCGCGTAGGGCTGATATGCTGCGATGCGTTCAGGCCCGCGGCTTACGAGCAGCTGCAGCAGATATCGGAGCAATTGGGAGTCACGTTTTTCGGGATGAAAGGCGAGAAGGACAGCGCGAAAATTCTTGCGGAAGGTTTGAAAAAAATCGGGGAGAAGGATATCATAATAATTGACAGCTCGGGAAGGAACGCGCTAAACAGGGAAATGATTGACGAAATAAAGGAGCTTAATTCCATCTCCGGCGCGGACGAGCGCTTGCTTGTTCTGCCTGCGGATATTGGCCAAGCCGCAAAAGTCCAGGCGGAAGAATTCCAGAAAGCGCTCGGAATAACGGGAGTAATTATAACAAAGCTTGACGGAACCGCAAAAGGTGGAGGCGCTCTCACGGCTTGTGCGATAAGCGGCGCCCCCGTGAAATTTATCGGGACAGGGGAAAAAATGGAAGCGTTCGAGCAATTCGACCCGGAAAGATTCATATCAAGGCTTCTCGGCTTGGGCGACTTGCAATCATTGCTGGAGAAGGCGAAAGAAAGCGGAATGGAGGAAAGCACGAAAGCAATAGCATCCGGAAAATTCACGCTTTCCGAATTCTTCGAGCAGCTTGAAGCGATGCAAAAGATGGGGCCGCTGAAAAGCGTGCTGGATTCAATACCAGGTTTTGGAAGCATGAAAATGCCGAAGGAAATGGATTTGGGAAAGCAGGAAGGAAAGATGAAAAAATGGAAATATATTATCCAATCGATGACAAAGCAGGAAAAGGAAAATCCCGACGTAATAGACATCTCGCGCATCAAGAGGATAGCAAAAGGCTCGGGCGCGACAGAGCCGGAAGTCAGGGAACTTCTGAAGGCTTTTGAGCAGTCGAAAAAAGTTATGAAGATGGTTTCCGGCGGAAGCAAGCGCGGGCTGATGGGAAAAATGATGAAGCGCTTCAAGGGATTCGGATAGATTTAAACAACCATTTTGTTAAAGGTTTTATTTATGGCAACCGCCGAAGAAAAGAGAATAAAAAGCGAGTTCAAGGCAAAGGCGCAGAAGGAGCCTGGGAAGCATTATCCGATTGAGGCGCTAAAAGAAAACGGGTTCCAGCGGTTTAAGTGCGAGAAGTGCGGAAGCTTTTTCTGGTCTGCTATCCCGCGAACGATATGCGGAGACCCGAATTGTTCCGGAAAATATCAGTTCATCGGAAACTCGCCTACAAAAACAAAGCTTGAATATCTGGAGGTCTGGGAAAGGTTCTCAAAAACTTTCAAAAAGTTCGGCTACGCTCCGATAGCAAGGTATCCCGTCGCGGCGAGGTGGCGCGATGACATGGATTTTGTGATTGCCTCGATAGCTGACTTCCAGCCTTATGTTGTTTCCGGTGAAATAGAGCCGCCCGCGAATCCGCTGACGATTCCGCAGTTCTGTTTGCGTTTTGGGGACGTTGACAATGTCGGAATAACAGGAAGGCATTATACTGGTTTTGTGATGATTGGGCAGCACGCGTTCATGCCGCCAAAGGATTACAAGCCGAAAGATTATCTTTCTCACATTTTCAAATGGCTCACGGAAGAAGTGAAAATCCCGAAGAACGAGTTGCAATTCCATGAGGATACCTGGGCTGGCGGCGGCAACATGGGGCCGTCCATAGAATTTTTCTCGCGCGGGCTAGAATTGGGAAATCAGGTTTACATGCAATATGACATAAGAAACGGGATAAAGGAGCTTGACATAAAAGTTCTTGACATGGGAATGGGGCAGGAAAGATATGCATGGCTTACCAACGGCACGAACACAAGCTATGAAGTTGTTCTCCCATCTGTCGTGAAAAAAATATTTTCGCTGAACGGAATAAAGCCTGACGCTTTCGTCTGGAACAAGTTTCTCCCGTATTCCGGAATGCTGAACCTTGACGAAGCTGACAACATTGAAAAGATTTGGCAAAATATTGCAAGAGATATTGACATGGGCGTGAAAGAGCTGAAGGAAAAAATAATTCCAGTTTCTGCAATCTACTCGATAGCAGACCATACGCGCTCGCTGCTGCTCGCGCTGAACGACAGCGCACTGCCTTCGAATGTCGGCGGTGGTTACAACCTGCGCGTAATATTGAGGCGCTCGCTTGACTTCATAAGCAAATACTGCTGGGATATTCATTTGCCTGACTTGTGCAGGGAACACGCGAAATATCTTAAGCCGCAGTATCCGGAACTGATGGAGAATCTTGACGACATAGACGAGATACTCGATTTTGAAAAGAAGAAATATTCGGAAACGGTTGTAAAATCTAAAAAGCTTGTTTCAAGCCTTTCGCTTCCGCTGACGGAAGAGAATCTTATCGAGCTGTATGATTCGCATGGGATAAGTCCCGACTTGGTTGCGGAACAGCTCAAGATAAAAGTGCCGGAAGGATTTTATGGAAAAGTTGCAGAGAGGCACGAAAAGGCGGAAGAGATAAAAATAGAAAAACATAAAACAGACGTTTCCGGCATAAATGAAACGAAAAAACTCTACTATGAAGATGAAAGCCTTTGCGAGTTCTCCGCAAAGGTTCTGAAGGTTGACGGGGAAAAAGTGATTCTTGACCAGACTGCATTCTACCCGCGCGGAGGAGGCGCGGAGCCGGATCATGGAACGATAAACGGATTCCGCGTTTATGATATTGAGAAAATAGGAAACGTGATTTTGCATCATGTTGAGAGGCACAACTTCAGGGTCGGCGAGACTGTAAAAGGAAAAATAGACAAAGAGAGGAAGGAAACGATAAAAATCCACCACACGGCCGTTCACGTGATAAATCTCGCGGCGCGCGAAATTCTCGGAAACCACATATGGCAGGCCGGCAGCTACAAGGACGCGGAAAAGGCGAGGCTGGACATAACGCATTACGAGACGCCTTCGGATGAAGTGCTTGGAAAAATTGAAAATCTTGCAAATAAAATTGTTAAAGATAATGTCAAAGTGAAAAAGGAAATACTGCAGCGCGATGTCGCGGAGCAGAAATACGGCTTCCGCCTTTATCAAGGAGGCGCGGTCCCCGGAAAGATGCTGAGAATCGTTTCGGTTGGCGACGACCACGAAGCCTGCGGCGGAATCCACGTTGACAAAACCGGAGAACTCGGCTTGATAAAAATCCTGAAGGTTGAAAAGATACAGGACGGCGTTGTCAGGATAGAAATAGCTGCGGGAAACGCGGTGGAGAAACATTACAGGAAATATGCTGATGAGAAATTGAAACAGATGAAAAGCAGGTTTGAAAAATACGGCATACAATTGCCGAGAAATCTTGAAACAAATATTAAGTCATTCCTTAACGCAAGAAAGTTCGGCAATATAACGGAAGAAATAGAAAAGCTGGAGAAAACTGTTTTCGAGAAAGAGAAAGAGGAAAGGAAGAAAGTGGAACGCGCAGCAAAGGAGACAGCAAAAACGCTCTCGGAAAGATTGAAGTTCGAAGTTATTGCAAACAAGCGCGTTCTTGTTGCGGAAGTTTCTGGCGGGCAAAAGGAATTGCAGGAAATATCAAGAAAGCTTTCCGCGGATGATACCGTTATTGTCCTTTTCAGTGCTGGTAAAATGGATGAAACTTCTAAATCACCTTATGAGAGGGGATTAGCTAAATTAGGTGAAAAAGAAAAAATAACCTTTTTTGCTTCTGTTGGAGCAAAAACTGATGTAAATATAGTAGAGATTGTTAATCGATTAATAACAGGACCAGGTTCGACTGTGACAAAAGGACCAATCACATGGGGAGGTTCTAAATATTTAGCACAAGGTTTCTTTGCAGAGAAGAAAGAAAACTTGAAAAACATTATAGAGAGAACAAAACAATTAATGCAGTAATTCTATCCACACGCAGCTATCGGCTCCGCGTAAAGTTGGCAAATCCTGCCTTTCAATTCCTGCTTTGATATCGCGCCCGATACCGTGTCAAGCGTTGTGCCTTTCAGGACGAAAGACGGGAACTGGGTTATGTCATTCGCGTCCGCGATAGACTTGTATTTTACCGCGTCAATCTTGTCAACCGCAAGATAGCCGGACAAGTCGCTGGCAAGGCTGGTAATCATGGAATCCGCGATTGTGCTGTCCGCGTTAGTTGAATAATAAAAATCGACGACAACCATATTATTCTCCAGATATTTTGACACTTCGCTGTCTGCGAAAGGCTTGTCGGAAACCATTGTTGACTGCTGCTCCTGCGTGGGCGCCCTCTGGAAAACTATGCTTACCGCGTACGCAAGGCTGCTTCCCATGAATATCAAGAGCACGAATACTGCGAATAATTGTTTTTTGGTTTCGCGTTTCATATCCAGAAATTGTCTTCGCCTCTTTTTAAAGGTTAGGAAGAAAATCAAATTCTGTTTCTTTCCATGATTTCTTTCAGCGCCACATTCAAATAATCGAAAGACCAGTTTCTCAGAAGAGTTGCATGCACCTTGTTCGTGTTTTTTGTAAAATAACCGAAAGGGGGACCGTTATCTACCAGATATTCAACACCTTCATCAGCCGTAGAATACGCATTGAATTTCTCTTCGCTGAATCTAACATAATTCGATTTTTCAGGATGGTACGGCGGTATGAAATATCTGCCTGTTGTCTGCATGAGCAGCCCGACATGCTCGTTCAGCATAAACTCCCGCGCCAGACCGTTTTCCCAATATATGACTTCATAGAAAAGTCTTGGGGAGTGTCCCAATTCCTTTTCAGTCTCCGCAACGGCTTTTGGAAAAATATCTCCTGCGGATGTTTTTATTTCCATGTCTTTTATTAACAGCGCAGGAAATATTGGCATGAAAAAACTCGTTTCGCTGCCATGCTGGAATATAAGAAAATCGTCTTTCTCGCTAATCAAATTTTCCAATTTCATACAGAATTAATTATGCCAAATCTATTTAACTGTTTCCGGAAGCTCATCCAATGTAACGGAGTTCGTCGGGCTTTTTCGGCTTCGGCCTCATTTGCTCGACAGCCTCGCGCTGGAGATCTTCCATCTTGTGCATGAGGTCGTGCATTTCCTTTACCTTGTCATGGAGCTCTGACACGTCCGCGCTCGTGCCGATTATTTTCTGCAAGATATTGAGAACGGCTTCCGCAGCATTTGGGTCAGTGATAATCGGGAATCCCGCGGTCTCCCCGAGGAGGCAAAGCCCTTTCATGTTATGCAGCCTGCTCAAGCCCACAAGCAAGCCCGTGGCTCCGACTATGGTGCCGACCTCGTTTGACGCCTTGAAATCAATTCCGTACTTTTCATAGTCTTTTGAAATTTTTGCATCTGATGTGGCGCCGATCACTTTCGGCTTTTGCGCGCTTGGCGACTTGTCGCCTTCCATCTGCAGCGGCTTTCCCGTTGCAAACCCGCCTATCGCTATGACTTCCTTGCATTTCAGCTCTTCCGCGAAATCAAGAACTTTTCCGGAAACTTCGTAGTTTCCCTTCGGGTCGTATGCCTGGCAGTCGCCGATAAGAAAAACTATGTCCTTTTCCTTTCCCTTGTAATAATAGAATTCGTTCCTCAGCACGTGCACAACCTCGTCATGAAGCATTACAAAATGGAAGAAATACGGCGAATAAAGCTCCGCGAACTTTTTTGCCTTGAGCTCGTGTACAAGATAGCCGACCGCCATCCTTCCAACGTTTCCTATTCCAGGCAAGCCCACTACAAGTACGGGGTTCCTTAGCGCAGGCTTTTCCTTGCTTATGATTTTCGTTTCATTCATGCAAATTATTTCTGATTTGAAGTTTATAAATATAATTTTTCCCTTTTATCCGTTGTTATGTGAAGTCGCATCACCATCAAACTATTTCAATCAAATTACAATAGTTGCTCGCTTCCATTCTTCCGCTATCTTTTTTTGTATCATTTCGACAACATCTTTCTCTTCTATTCTTGAAAACATAAAACCTCGTTTTCCGATACCCATAATAGAAGCACCAAAGTGATAAAAATCTTTGTTATCTATTATGATGAAACGGTCATGAAACACACTTGAGGTTCGAATGGCTAATTTACCATACTGTTTGTTAAATGCGCTTGCTGCTATTTTTAGGACAGAATCAACAGATTTAGTAAGGATATTAACTGCCACAGAAGAGTTCTTTCTCGTCAGCAGATTCAAGACATCAGAATCTACATATCCATCAATGATGTCGATTTGTATGTTAGCCTGCTCTAAGATTTTTGTCACTTTTTGCAATGCATCAAAATACTGTCCTGCAAAGAACACCCCCTCCCGTGAAATATTCATTGAAAGAATATCTGCCGTTGGTTGAGCAGATAAAATATCCAAACAGTAATTAACATCTTTTAGTAAGAGGTCAAAATGATGACGCTCAATATACCCTCTTCCTTCATAATCCGTTGTACCGCTTGATATTGGCACATCTCGAAGAGGCAAATCTTCAAAGAATGACGGATACAAAGATCGAAGTTCATCCCGAATTGGAACAAATCTTTCAAAAATATCCAGAGTAATTTTAGGATCGAAGTAACGATGTGAGGGATTCTCCAACCATTTTTCCAAAGAATTGCGCAATGCAGTTAGTTTTACAATTATTTCATTTTTTTCCATTTAAATCACCTTTTTAAGCATTAAAAAAATTACATTTGCGATTTCATATAACATATTGGAATTATGAGAAATTGCGATAGCGAATCTCCGACGAGCACAAAAACCATGAGAGTATCATTATCTACAAAATCCGAAATAACCGCTTTTTACCCGATGCTTATTTTCTCAAGAAGGACTCTTGTAGAAAGCCCTTCTATGCCAAGGCTTGCGCCTGATATGTCGAAGTTCCCCTTGTAATTTTCTATCCTGACAGGCTCGCTGTCCATCTTCAGCATAATTTTTCCCTGCCCGATATTGAGGCTGCCTGTTGCGTTAAGGTTCAGATTTGCGCCGGCGTCATAAATCTTTATTGACTGCACGGAAGCTGCGATTTTTATTGACACCGTCTTCTGGGTGTGCGGGAGAATTCCTATATTGCTCACGTAAATCATTTCCACGCTTCCGTCAATTGCAATTGTTGAATTGGAGTAAATATCCAGTCTTCCCGTGAAGTTCCCTATGGAAACCCTTGTCTCATCGGAAAAATTAATTCTTTCATTTCCCACATCCATTGAGGCGGGAGTAATAAAGCTCATGACAATTGAACTTGCTGGAGTATTCATCATGAGAACATTGTCTTCCATTGTCAGCGCGCCCGATATCTGCAAAGTCCTGTTTACGTTATTTTCTGTTGCTGTTCCGGATAAGAGGTTTGAGACCGCGTTTTTTGCACCAGTCAGGAAATCGCCTATCGGGTTTGCTCCTCCAAGCGGATTCTGCGCAGGAATTGGCGGGCTGGCTGCTGTTCCAGTAAAATTAATTCCTCCGGAAGCCAGAAATCCGGAGACTACGATAGCGACTGCCACGACCAGAGCTGCGATTACTTTCCAATCCATAATGGAAACCTGCGGTTCACATCCCTCCCTTTTAGAAGGTCTGGGTTATATTACGGTTTCCCCCAAGGATTCCCTCTTCCCTCATCGAAATTGAATCTATTTAGTTGAAATCAAGACAATTCTCTAAGTACCCTAAGACAGGAAACTATAAACTAGTTGAAAGAGCAGATATAAGAAGTTTCCGCTGCGAAAACTTAATGTTATTGCGCATTCATTTTTTAGATAAACCTGTCATTTCTCTAAATAAAAAATATTTATATAGTGTGAAAAACAAAATCATGATATGACAGAAATTCTTTTAGCGCAGTTCTTTGGTACAGACATTTGGGGAACGCTCATCTCGTTCATCCTGATATTCATCATGATAATTTTCGGCCCGAGGCTGATGACTACCCAGACAATATGGAACCTTGAAAAGGATGTCCTGGAATTGGAATCCATGGCGGAGAGCTCGCGTGCAAATGTTGTGAAAAAATTCCTGAAAAAGCCGACCCGCGAAACCCAAAACAGGATAAAGGATTTCATGGATTTCCAGATTGCGGAGCCCGTGAGCACGGATCCTTTCGGGATAATAAAAAAAATTGACGCGGTGCTAAGGCAGGCGGAGAACCGTTACAAGATGTTTGTGGATTCCGTTGCTCCGAGGCTTGGTGAGGATGAGAAGAAAAATTTCAGGGCGGCGCTCATGCATACTAGCGGCATTCACCAGATTGCAAAAGCAATGAGGCATCTTCTTGAGACCATAAAAAAATACAAGATATTCCAGCTTGCGCTTATCCTGCAAATGCAGTTTCCGATGATAAAGAAAGTTGCCGAGGGTCTTTCCGACTCCGTGGAAGCTTTCACAAAAGGCTTGCCTATCGGTGATGCAATCGGGCCGATGATAATCTCGAATTATATTCCAAAAGGAAAGGCAAAGCTGATGAAGGATGCCGATTTTGTTTATTATAGGACAAGAATGGCTGGAAGAAGCGTAATGCTCTCAAGGGCAAAAGGCCCCGGAGTGAGCATAGGTTATCCGGAAAGGTTTGTGGAAAATGTCCTGAAGGCGGAAAAAATAACAAGAATAATAACTGTTGACGCTGCCATGGGAATGGAGGGCGAGAAGTCAGGCTCGATAGCGGAAGGCGTAGGCTTCGGCCAGCGCGGCTCAAATCCCGTTGCATCATTTTACATTGAGGAAATGGCTGTAAAGAAGGGAATTCCAGTTGACGATATCATGATAAAGGAAATAGGGGAACAGGGATTGCAGGTTATGTCAAAGCCTATTCTCGACAGCCTGCCGAAAGCGTCCCGGACTTTGGAGGAGGTTATCAAAAGAAGCGGAAAGAACGAGAAGATTCTCGTGATAGGGCTGGGAAACACTGGCGGAGTCGGGGATGATAAGACAGGAATCGCGCCTGCCGTTGAGAAGCTGAAAAAATATTACAGGGAAATGGAGGCGAAAGAAAAGAAAAATAAAAAGAGATGGTTCAG
>JAVHRC010000081.1:11900-16018 GCA_036171435.1 Candidatus Aenigmatarchaeota archaeon | reverse complement strand
AATATTACAGGGAAATGGAGGCGAAAGAAAAGAAAAATAAAAAGAGATGGTTCAGTTTCTGAGGAAAACAAAAGAAACTAAGAGATAAAAACATCAGCAGAACCAGAACCCAAAACTATAAGATTCATAGAATTAATCTTGTGATTTCACTTCTTCTTTTTCTCCGTCTTTCCAGACTTTGCAGATTTTGTCTTTTCCCGCTTCGGCTGCGCTGCCTCGCTCTCAATCTGTTTTATTTCGTTGTTCCCTTTTTTCATTTCCATTGTCTCTTCCCTTATTTTTTCCTCCGCCTCGAGAGCTTCTGTAGTTTCCAGATGCTGTTTTGCTTCAGCCATTTCGCCTTCTGCCGCGGTTTCTTTCAAATCCTGCTTGCTATTTACAGTCTGATATTTTCCGCCTGTCTGCATTACTCTCTGCACTTCGCCGACGAAACGGCGAACATATTCCTTGCTTGAGTAAATGTCCCTGTCCGGAATCTTGTCTATTTTCTTGTCCTCCAGCGCCTTTCTCATTCCAACAACTTTATCAAACATATCCGCATACACAGGCGAGAGTTTACCTGCCTCAATCAGATATTTCTTGAAAGCATCGCCGAGATTTTTCGGGTCTTCCGGAAGCTTGTTTATGTTTTTCAGCGCTGCAACGCTTGCCTTTATCATCACTTCGTAATTCTTTTTTATCTCCTCAGTTTTTCTGTCCGATTCCAACTTGTTCAAAAGCTCCTCAAAGACTTTTATGTAGCCGTCAACTTTTTTAATCCAGTCATCAACTTCCAATCCTGAAATCTTTTTTATCTCCTTGTGCTCCACAGCTTTCCTGAAGTTTATCGTGTCCTCCAGGATTTTTGCATACTCCTCTTTCAATAATCCGGCATCAACCAGATGTTTTCTTACTTCGCGCGCGGCGACTTTTGGCGCAGGTGGCCCCACGCCGACATACATCAGCACCGCCTGCGCAGCATCAAGCACTGCATAATAAAGGTCTTCGGCAATCATGTAAAGTTTCACGTTCTCAACGCGGTCAATCCTTTTCGGCACGGATTCCATTCTCATCTCGGCTGCCTCGGCTGTCGCGGGAAAATGTCCCCACTCCAAAAGCTTTCGCATGGGTATGAAAAAGCCCGTGTCATGTATCGCGAATCCCTCGCGCACAATATTGAAGAAGAGCGGGTGACAATTTCGGATGCCGTCCATAAATTCCGTGAGCGCGAGAATCGGCTGCGGGTGAAGGCGCGGGTCGGTATCATGCGCTATTTTTGATATGTCCATGTCAATCCTTTCGCGGATGTTGTTGAAATCCTTTATGCTTGCCTTCGTATCATCAAAAATTATGTAAATGTCAACGTCGCTTTTTCCCGTGTAGTCGCCTCTCGTCACGGAGCCCCATACGACTATCGCCTTGATGTAGTCGCCGAACTTTTCAAGCGCCTTTTTCCTGAAGTCCTTTGTCGATGCCAAACGCGTCTCCATTGAGAACTTTCTCAGCTTCTTTCCGACTGGCTCTTCTTTATCCATAACTCACACCAAAATTAGTTTAATTCTAATATGTTTAAAGGTTTTCTTAGAATTGATGTCTTTAATTCAAATTACAATTACAGACTAAAAGATTTAAATTCACTTGTACTTCTCCTTCTTCCATTCCTCGCCCTTTCCTTTTTCGATGGCGGCTTTGCCGAAGAATCCGTGCTCCTCTTCCGGAACCGTTATCAGCCCTTTCATCGGGTCAAGCGCGTGCTCGCGTATCATCACCAGTTGCCTTGCAATCTCCGGACCGCCGGGCTTCATTCCATAGAATTCTTCCGGAAGCTTGTCGGGCTCAACATCTTTTTCGAGGAACTGAACAATCAATCTTAATGCAATGACTGTCTGCCTTACGGGGTCTTCGCCTCCGCCGCGCTCGAATATTATTATGCCGTTCCTGAAACCCTTTTGCCTGAGGATAAAGAGCATTTTGTAAATGTAACGCTGCGCCTCCGAGCCTACTGCTATTGGAATATGCCCCGGAATATGCGGAGTCGGGAATCCCGCATGAATGACCTTCACCAATTCCCCTCCCCTGTTCGGGAGTTCCGAAACTTCCTCAAGCGGGTTTAAGTTTGCAGAAAGAAGATGCTCGGCGTCAACGGCAACGCCAACATGCTTCGAGCCGATTGCCGCGGCCAGATAATACAAATGCGGAATCTTCGCAAGCCTCATGTAATTTTCATAGCCTCCTTGCGCCATCTCGGTTTCAAAAACCCAGTCCAGATTATATTGGTCCAGCTTTTTCTTTGGGTCCTCGCTTTCGTAATCCCCTCCTTTTTTTGGATTGAAATGCCCCCAGATATATTTCGCGGAAACCGCGGGAACCCATTTCTCAAACTCCTTGTGTATGCTGTCAATCTTTTTTCCGCCTGCTATGTTTTCCCACAGCGGGTCTTTCGTCAGCTCCATCCATTTTGCAACGACATAATAGGCTGCCCTCTCGGCGCCATATACAAGATTCGGCATGTTAGTATTCTTAAAAAATACTTCCAACGCATTCTTTTTTGCAGCTTCATCTATCTTTGCAGCATCTTCTTTTTTAGGCTGTTCTTCAGCGCCTTCCGTTTTTTGCGCTGCAACAGCTCTTGCGATTTTTTCCTTGTAATCTAAAATATATTCATCGGGAGTATTATGCGTAAATTCCCAGACATAATCCGCCTTGAGAAGCCACTCTTCCATTTTTTTCTTTACGCCTGAATCTTCTATAAGCTCCTTTATCGGCCTTCCCCAGAAATCAACAATCTTTGTCGGCTGCAATTCCTTTCCGAGAAGTATCATAGGAGTGGATTCCGACGCGTGGACAAGAACATATTCGGCGTGCGTCTCTCCTCCACCAATTATATGTTCCATAAGCCTTGTATGCGCCCTTTTGTAATCATCAGCGAGAGCGGAATCAAGAGGTATTGTATGTATTCCCGTAGTCGCGGCGGACTCGCCGTGTATTCCGAATCTCAGTCCAAGCGATTTTATCCTTTCAATCTCTTTTTTCAGGAACGGCTCCTTGAACTCCGTTATTGATTCCAAATCAAGCTGCGTAAAATCCACGCCTTTCGTGGAGCCCCAGAAAACCTTGTTGAGAAACGTGAGATAATCTTCCCTCTCCTTCCCTTGGGCTATTTTGAACATTCCGCTTGAAACCCCGATAGTATAGCCCTTTCCCTTTTCTGTCATAACCTATTATCCTTTCCGACAGAATAAAAAGATTTTCGCGAACCGCAAGAATGCAGAAAATCGCATCTGTTCTTGTTTATATTAGAAAAATATTTTTTGCCGTTAAAACATCAATAAGATTTACAAAAAGAAAAAATGGGAAGCAAAAAATTGCATGCTCCCCGAAATTCGCATTTTATCTTTTGCGCCCTTTGCCGCCATCCCTGATATACTGTTCCGCCTCTTTTGCAACTACATCCTTCAGGCCGAGTCCAAGCGCGATTGCAACACCCACGCCGACTGCTCCCACTATCACCAATAAGAGCTGGTCGATTATCGAGGTGTCCACAACTGTTATGAATTTCAGGCCGATTGCTATGGAGAGATAAAGAACCAAGCCGAAGACAATACTTCCTGTCAAGTTTGAGTAGGATGTCCTTGAAGTGATTATCTTGTTCTTTATGTAGAGAGCCAGACTGTAGCCTGCTATTATTGTAGCTGCAGCCAGTATAACTTGCGATGCAAAAGTCACTATTGTCATTACTGCATTTTGCACCACCGTCAGAGTTGAAATGCGCGCTGCCTCAGCGATAGTTACCAGATAGACAAGCCACCTTATTATCAACGAAGCTATTGACGAGACTTCGATGCTTACGTGTTCTTCTCTGTATACGTATTTGTCAACGTTTGTCCTCATCAATATTTCCTTGGTTACTTTTCCAAGAACTTTCCCGACTACAAGCCCAACTATCAGGACCAGTATGGCCGGTATTGCGATTACACCTCCGCCTATAATGCTATTCCATAAAGTTGTCAGAGCGTCTTCTATTAATGCCATTGTAACATCACCTGTCATGACCGGATTTTTTTAGGGGTTCAATAGTTTTTTATTTCTTTAAGCTGGCTTATAAAGATTATTCCGACTTTTGAAGAAACTTTAATAAA
>JAVHRC010000081.1:8153-11800 GCA_036171435.1 Candidatus Aenigmatarchaeota archaeon | reverse complement strand
TTTCTTTAAGCTGGCTTATAAAGATTATTCCGACTTTTGAAGAAACTTTAATAAACTTCATGTTAAAGCTAATTTATGCAAAAACCGGCCGTATCTGTTGTGAAAGGGGACGACAGGAAGAAAAACATAAAAGACGCGCTTGATTTGATAAGGAAAGACGTGAATGAAAACATAAGAAAAAAAGGAAGCGATACGCTTTTCATAAAGGTAAATTCCCTTGATTCCTCAATTCCGAAAGCATGCACGCATCCCGAAGCGCTGGAATCTGTGCTTGAATATTTCTATGACAAGTTTGAGCGGATTATTGTAGGAGACAATTCTTCATGCTTCATGGGCGGTCCGAATATTTACTCGCACCTGAAAGAGAAATTCGGGAAAATAGAGTTTTCCAATCTGAAAGAGTTCAAATCCGAAGAGCTGGAGTTTGAGATGCTCGGCGGCAGCGTGAAAGCAACGATCACATCGCTGCCGAAAGAGGCTTATACAATATCGCTCGCGCTCCCGAAATCGCACGACAACTTCGTCTTCACGGGCTGCTCGAAGAATATGGTGGGCTGCATCATTAAGAACAGGGTTTGCATTCACGGGCTGAAAGCGCACGAAAGGCTTTTCTTGAATAACATGGTCAAAAGCAATCCGCTTGCGACAAGAAATCTTGTGAAAACAATCAAAATTGCTAAGCCTGACCTCGCGATTCTTGATGGGTTTATCGGGATGGAAGGCGGTGGCCCCGCGATGGGAAAGACGGTTGAAATGGGAGTTGCGCTCGCGAGTATTGATTGCGTTGCTCTCGACGGGATAGCTGCGAAGTTATGCGGTTTTAATGTTGTACCGTATCTTGACTTGTGCGCAAAAGAAGGCATTGGCTCATCAGAGGTTGAGATGATCAAGAAAGGCTTTTCAGAACTCGCCGATATCTCAAAAAAGTTCGAGCAGCATCCACTAGTAAAATACCAGACAATGAACGAATTAAAAACGATTTTCCCGAAAATCAATTCAAGCCTCGTGAAAGCCGTGATGATGAACCCGCATCCGCACAGGATGGCTGCCAAGGTTTTGAGAATGATGCTGAAAAAAGCGGAGGGGAAATCTTAACAGGCAAGCAAATTATTAATATAAATGCTTTTCTGTCAAATATAATCTTGTGATTTTATGCCAAATGATTGGTACTCGGAATTGCTGAAGCACTCAGATACAGGAAAACACATACCTTCTACAATAGGACTTGCAAGGGTGGGAAATGTTAGTTCAGCCCTTTACCGCGCAGACAATTCGTTTAGTATTGTGCTGGACAAATATGAAATCATAAAAAAGCCAAATGAATTCAAAGAAACTCTTTCACTGAATCTTGTTAAAGAATCCGGGAAAAATAAGCATGTGAATGTCAAGAAATACGACATTATAGGTGTGCTGAGCTGCATACCAAATAATCCGCGAACTTTTGAAGAATATAAAGACAAATATCTATGCTTGCTGGAATCTGATGGGGAATTTCCTTCTTTTGAGATTCTTGCGACATATGAATTGTTTTAGAAATCATTGATTCTGCGCTGCAGAAATTCTTCATCAAGAAACTTTCCTAATTTATATTAATCTATTTATACTTAAGCGCCAATTTTATAACAAATAGTTTTCTGCTAAAATTTTATGAGGTGTTTTGATGAGTGATGCTGTTTTTGTTTCGGGCGAAAAAAACTACGGGCCGATTATAATTCTTGCGGACAATCTTGCCGAGGCTTGGGAAAAGGCTGTGATAGCGATAATGAAAGGCGGCTACTCAAAATGGGTTGACGCGCCCGACTTCAAGACTGGCTCCAAGGAATGCCAGATGTTCATCCACGTGAAAAATCCTACGGCAGAACCGAGACTACATCCTTCTTCTATTCTGCAGCGCGATATGGCGGAGAAGTATGCAAAAAATTTCGTTTTCGGAATGGAAGACAGCGAAAAGGAAAACACTTTTGATTACACTTATTTTGGAAGGCTGCGATGCTATCCCGACTGCGAAGTCCGCGCAGACTGGCCAAACGTTGTGAAGGACGACGCGAAGCGCGAGGAGCTTGTGAAAAAGCTTTGCGACGGGAAATGCAATTTGCGCGTAATCGACCAAGTCCAGATGGCTATTGACACATTCAAGAAAGACCCTTCACGCAGGAGCGTGGTGATGCATACTTGGATTCCGAAGCGCGATTTGGACAAGTTCTCGCCAAAAAGGGAGAAATCGAGCAGCCCGTGCGTAACGCAGATACAGCCGCAGATAAACGACGGCAAACTACATTTCGTCGTAGTGATGAAGACGAACGATTTATTCTCCGCATGGCCCGAGAATGCTTATGCCTTCACCGAGTTGCAGAAATATATGGCAAAGGAAATCGGCGTCGAAGTCGGCAGCTACACGCATTTCTCGGTTTCAATGCAGATTTATCAGGACATCTACGAGTATGCGAACGAGCTTGTGAACAATCCGGTGCTGACGAAAAAGTGATTTTATGATTTTATCAGACCGCGACATAAAAAAATACATCGAGGAAAAAAAGATTTTGATAGAGCCTGCTCTGGAAAAGGAACAGCTCCAGCCCGCGTGGATTGACTTGACGCTCGGCGACGAGTTTTTGACTTTCCGTCGCACTGAAACGCCTGTCATTGACCCGAAGAATCCCGCAGATTATACGGAAAGACTGAAAGTTGCGGAGGGAAAACCGTTCATACTTCATCCGGGCGAGTTCGTTCTCGGGAACGTGCGCGAATACGTAAAGCTGCCGGACGACTTGGCTGCCGCAGTCGACGGGCGAAGCTCGCTTGGCAGGCTCGGAATTCTCACGCACATAACTTCGACTTTCGTGAACCCCGGCTGGGGCGGACGCCTCGTTCTTGAGATAGCAAACATCGGAAAAATGCCTGTATCCCTTTATCCGGGGATGCGCGTCTGCAAGCTCGTGTTCTTCAAGCTCTCGAGCCCGAGCGAAGTGCCTTATGACAAGAAGCCTGACGCAAAATACAACGAGCAGAAAACTGTGCAGGCGAGCAAGATGGACAAGGAGTTCGACAAAAAGAGCGAGTAAGGGGTTGTTATGAAGATATGGAAAATTTTAGTTTTGGTACCTTACCTTTTTTTCGCTTTATGGTTTGCCTATTTTCTCGCAATTTTAGGTAGCAATATGGGAGGTCTTATTGTCGGTGTTGTGTTCATTGCAATCGGGATCCAGGTGATAATTTACTACACAATAATTCTTGCAATATCCCTGCTCATAAGATGGCTCGTAAAAAGAAGAAAATAAATTAAAGGTTTAAATGCTTTTCCTGCTAATTGTTTTATTGGTTGTTTTATGCCAAAACCAAAAAAGGCAAGAATACCGTTTGATAAAGAAATTCTTGACTTTTATAAAAATGAAGGAATAGTAATGGGGTTCAAAGAGGAAATGACAAACAGGTTAAACGAATATGAAAGATGAATACAAGACAATAACATAAGGAAGCATATTTCCTATCTTTACAAATGCCTGAAAGGATGCACGGGAAAATTGGATTGCATAAGCTTGGAAAAAGCTGTAGGATATTTTGAAGAGCATTTGAAATCCCGGACTGGACAGAAATATAAAATTACTTTGGTTGTTGACGGCAACCTTTAAAAGCCTTCGCAAACAAAA
>JAVHRC010000081.1:0-8053 GCA_036171435.1 Candidatus Aenigmatarchaeota archaeon | reverse complement strand
ATGCAGCTTATGGCAAAGACCGCGGAAGGCGGGGACGTGGCTGCTGTTTTGGAACATCCTTTCATGGCAGAGCCAAAGCTTGTGGTAAGCGGAACAAACCCAAAAAAGATTCTTGAAAAATCCGCTGCAAAGATTCAGAAAGAGGCTGAGGAGTTCGGCGAGCAGTTCAAGAAGGCGGTAAAGGGATAAATCTTATATTACATTCAATTTTCTAATAAACAACCTTCTCCAGCGCATTTTTCTCGATAGCAATCTTGATTTCCTGCGCGATTCTCTGGCCCATTGACACTGGCTTGCCGAAGAACAGATGCGAATACTGCGAGCCGTCCGCGTATATGTTTGTTCCCGCGACAATGCGCGCGGAAATTTCGAATGTCACAAGTTCAAGGTTCGGCGTACATACGGTCTCAAGGCAGAAAGGGCCGACAATTCCCGGCAGGAAAAGCTTTAATGATGATTCCACAACTTTTCTTGCGTCATTAAGCGCCGCGGGAAGCAGCGATTCTCTGATTACCGTTGGCTGGTTCCCCGTCACCGTATACGAGAGGCTTATCTTGCGCTTTGAAAGCTCGCTGCCGTCCATGCCGAGCCTGTGAAGCTCGTCTATGTTTGACTCGTCACGCCTGTCGATACCAAGAAGCTCTATCGAGCCTTCTCCCGCGGGAAAGCCTTTTCCGGAAAGCGGGCTGTAGAAATAATGGAAGTAGTATCTTGTCCCGAGAACATACTCCTGTAGCGTCGCGGTTTTTGCGGCTTCGCCCGAAATCATGCCGGATTCTATTCTTTGCCTGATGCCTTCCTCGAGGTCGTCTCTGTCCGATGCGAAGAAATATCCCCTTCCCCCTTTTGCACCGTCAAATTTTACTATGCAAAGCCTGTCTATATTTTCCTTGGAAACTTTTGCAGGCATCCTTAATCCCGCGGTCTGCTCGAGCCACAAGCGGCTTTTTTCCCTGTCGCTTTCCCATTCCAGAACTGAGCGATTGCCAAACACAGGGACTTCAAAATTGTTTTCTATATGCTCCGGTCCTACGTATTCGACAAACGAGCCGTGCGGAATTATAATCGCATTTTTTTCGCGGAGCTCTTTCTGCAGCGCAGGCTTCAATATATCGGAAAATTTTTCAACCATGATAAATTCGTCGGGAGTTGCATGAGGAAACGCCTTGTATGTTTCAAGCCTGTCTTTCGTGCAGATGCCTATAGTGCGAAAGCCTTCCTGTTTTGCCCCGGCAAAAATCTGGAGCGCGGAATGGGAACAAATTGTCGCGATTGACGGGCTGCCGTAAGAAGAAAGAATTTCCCTGATTTTTTCTTTTGCTATCATAATTGATTATGCAAATATTGGCTTAAATCCTTAAATTCGAAGAACGTGAATTGTCGAACATGAAATTTTCAGGAAAACGTTTGAATAATTTTCTCATATCATGAAAACGGAACACAGAATCAGAATAATTTATCAAGCGTAACGAAGAAGCGCCTGGATTTTTTCTATTGATGTAAAGAGGTTGTTGAGGTTGGCGCCGATAATCGGAACCTGGAAATTTTTCTTGCGCATCTCGTCCTCCAGCTCCTCGATAAAAATCCCCTTTCCCGGGGTGTTGCGCGTCCCGTTCTCAAGCTGGTGCACAGCGCACGTTGGCGAGAACTCGACTCCGAGTATTCCGAGGACGGAATAATCCGCGCGCAAATACTTCTCTATCTGCGCAAGTACGTCTTTCGACAGTTTCCTGCAATATGCGCGATATTCCTTGTTGTCATATGAACTCTTGGTTTTCGGCTTCCTTCCAAGCCCTCCGTTAAAATCAATCTGCGGGCACGGAAGCTGGATAATTCCTATTCCCGACTGGGACAGGAGTTCGACAAGCTCTTTTATGGAACCGGTTGACTTTTCCCTGCCTGCTGCCTTGGCGTTCTGATTAAGAATGCAATGAGAAATAAACACAATCTTTTTGCTTCGTTCCACATTATCACTTTGGAAGGATATTAGGCAATTATTTCGTTCGTTCCTTTTGCGAAAAGGCTATTAACATATAATAGGCGTTCTTCATATATAAAGCCGATTGTTATCAAATAGTCAGAACTGACAAGTATACGTCTATTGCCGTATATTTACAAAAACTGTAAGAGTTATCTTGCAAGCTTGAACAAAGTTCCCATCAATTCCTCGGCCTGAAAGACGCCGAGGCTGCCTTTCCTGCAATTTCTTTCGCAAAATTTCATTTCGTCCGGCTCTTTTTCGCTTATCAAAACAGGCACGGGGTCGGCTGTGTGAGTGCGGAGCTCGCACGCCGTTGTATGGTCGCTGGTGACGCATATCAGGAAATTTTCCAAGCTTATATTTTTTATGAGTGGTTTGAAAAAATGCCTGTCCATTGATTCAATGATGAATTTTTTCTGCTCCGGCATATTGCGGTGCCCGAAAGGGTCCGCGCCCTTGAAATGCAGGTAAAAAGAATCGTATCTGACGGCATTGTCAAGAAGCATGCGCAGTCTGATTTTCATATCATTTTTCACAGACTTTTCTATCTTTTTATTTGAATTCAGCAATCTGTCCGTCAGCGGCTCTGGCAAGTCGGGAGTTTTCATTCCAAGAAGCCTTGCTATTCCCTTTTCCGCGGGCGTGTCCGCGATGCAAAACCATTTTCCGGATATTTTTCTGAGTTTGGGAAGTTTCGTTCCCGCGCCTCTTGTTAGTATTGCGTTCGCCCTGTTTAATCCTTCTTTGCTTCTTTCAACATTTATTTTATGATTTTTTAAAATCTGTTCCGCTTTCATTATAAAATCATTTATAATTGCGGCGGAAAATCTTGCAGCTTCCGTATTGTTCATGGGCTTGCATCTTTTGATTTTCATATTGCTTCCGAGGGCTTTCGGCAGTTCCATTATAATCTTCCCATATCGCCTCCTTTCATATCCCGGATGCGTACTTGAGATGTTTTCAGAAAGTCTTTTTCTTGAATGAATAACAAGGAGCGCGCGATAGTTCAAGTCGTGGACGAAATCAAATGTTGCGTCTTTCAGCTTCACATTTTTTTGTATATCCTGCACGAGCTTTCTTGCATATTTGCTCTCGATCCTTTGCGCTTCCGTGTCGATGATATTGCCATTTTTCCGCGAGGCAAAATTGCAGCGCAGAACCAAGTCCTTTCCTTGCGCAAAAGAAAAACCGATTCCTTTCGCCTCCAGCGGACCGCGTCCCCTGTTATGGATAAGCGGATTATACCTGAACATTGAAAGGACTGCGGTGTCGGTTTCAGGCGGCAGCCTTTCAATAACTTTCATCAACCCGAGCTTTGAGTTTTTTGCGATTTTGTCAAGCGCGGGGGTTTTTGCAGCCTCAAGCGGCGTCTCTCCGCCGAGCTTTTTCACAGGCAGATCCGCAACTCCGTCGAGAATTATGAAGATAAGCTTCTTTTGCATGTTAAATAATAGAACTGACTGATTAAAAAGTGTTGCGGAACAGAAGGATTTAAATGTTTTTGCATGCAACTAAAAATATGAGCGAATTTGACAGCGAAACTATTCGGGATATTGCATACAGACTTTCCGGAAAAGGCGAGTTCTCATTTGAGCAATTTGTGCATGGTCATGGTAACAAAGCTTCTGGTTACTGCAGCAAAAAAGAGTTTGATAATATCTTTACTGGAGAGGAGATAGAAAAATTGAAAAGAACATCGTCAATAAATGAGGATGCTTTCGGTATAAGAAATCTCGAAATTAATTTGATTATAACAAAATATTATCCTGAAAGTACATTCTTCAATGACATCGACAAAGTTTTGGCTTGCAACAGCAGAAAGCCCATTTCTGAAAGATTAAATGCGGATTATGTTCTTAGAAGATGCTTGGAAATTAAGAAAAGATATTATGAAATTGAAATCAAGAAGATTGAGACTGGCGTGGAAATTAAAAAAGCGGATTTTCTGAATAAAAAAACTGAAATACAATATCAGCTAGAAGCATCCGGCATTTAGCCTTTCATTTCGCCTCTTCCATGCTTGCGCCAGATTCTTCCGTCCACAACAATAAATCAAGCTCGTCAATCTGTATTCCAATCCTTTCGCAGAATTCCTTCATTTTTTGCTCGATTTCCAGATATTTTTTCTTTGTTAATGTTTTCGGAATTTGTTCTATTAATTCGAATTCTTTCAGGTTCTTCAATATATGCCTGTCAAGAATAGCAAGCCCGCGGAAGCCGATGTTGCGAAGAAAATGCGATGATTCTTTCCATCCCAATCCCTTGAAATGGCGGCTGTCAAAAGCGACTTTTTCGCGCAATGCAAACGCGCTGCCGGAAAGAAACTCGCGCAATTCCAGACTATCATCAAGAATATTTTTCCGATTGTGCAAGAGATATTTCTTTTTGTTTTCGCAATATCTCACGCCTTCAACGCAGTCTTTGATAATTCCTGTGCGCAGAAAATCCTTTTCTTCGAGCCGCTTTTGCGCGATTCGCCCGGCCTTTGCAGAACCGTTGGCAGTCAATACGCAATAGCAGAGCTCGTAGAATATTTTCTCGTTGTTGGAATTTTTTATCTGCGAAAATTCCGCAAGCCGCCTTCTTATCGCTTCTTTTTTCCTTTCATGCGCGGATTTCAACTCGGCGAGATTCATAACAGAAATTCAGAACTTGGATTATTTAAGAGTTTCATCTCTCGAATGTGAAAGCTTTTTTGTGGCGGATTTTTGAAGGGAATCTTTCAAGGAGCATTTTCTCCTCAAACTCCTTTCCCACAACCATCGGCTCGGTCTCTTCTGCCAGCTTGATTGCATTCCCAAGGCCGAAAGAATTCTCAGCATATATCGTGAAAAGTTTTTCCCCTTTTCTTACCTTGTCTCCCATCTTCTTATGCAGCATGATTCCTGCGCCCTTATCCTTCGGAGCGCCCGCCTCTTTTGCGACAGCGGCCATTTCCTGGTTTCTAATCCAAAGCACTCTGCCGTCTTTTGCGGCCTTGATATCCGCAGTCTTGTCGCCTACCGGGATTTCAGACGGCTTTACCTTCGGGTCGCCGCCCTGCTCGGCTATTATTTGCCTGAACTTTCTTTCCGCTTTTCCCGACTTCAATATGCTTAAAGCATTCTTGGCATTTCCCTTTCCAACCATCTCAAAAAGTATTCCTGTTATAATGGAAGTTTTTTCCACAACGTCCGTGGGACCTTTTCCCATCAAAGTCTCCAAAGCCTCGCGAGCTTCAAGCGCGGGACCGATAGCACGGCCAAGCGGCTGCTCGCCAAAAGTGATTCCGCAGGAAATCGTCATGTCAAGCCTTTTTCCAAGATTCACGAATTCTTCTGAAAGCTCATGCGCGTCGCCGACTGTTTTTATTTTCGCTCCGCGTCCTGTGGGAATGTCAATCACAACATAATCCGCGCCGACTGCTTTTTTCTTTGAAAGGATAGAAGGAAGAAGCATGGGGTCGATGCCGATGGGAAATTCAATCTGTATGAAAACGTCGTCCGCGGGGGCAAGGTCAAGGGCGCCACCCCAGACAAGGCATCCGCCAGTCTTAGCTACAATTTTTTTTATATCCTCAATGGTGTGGTCAACCGGGGCAAGCACCTCCATCCTGTCCGCGGTTCCCGCCGGAGACGTGATTGCGCGCGATGAGGTTTTTGGAATAACCAGTCCTGCCGCGGCAATTATTGGCACCGCTATCATTGATGTCTTGTCGCCGGGTATCCCCCCGATTGAATGCTTGTCAACTATGGTGCCTTTTATATCCAGCTTTTTTCCGTTGCTTATCATCGCCTTTGAAAGGTATTCGGTCTCCTCCATTCCCATGCCATGAATATGAAGCGCTGTTATGAACGACGCCAATTCGATATCGGAGAGCTTTCTTGCGGAAGTGTCTTTTACTATCTCTCTCAATTCGTTCGGCTCAAGCGCCAGCCCGCTTATTTTTTTCTTTATGAAGAAAACGGATTCAGGCTCCTTTTCATGCGCAACCGAGACAGCGTCGCCATTCCTGATATTCAGAAAAGAATTTATCCCGTTTGTGGTTATTATCTCGCCGCTGCCTACGATTTTTTTTGCAATGTCAACTATCGCCACCAGCTCGTTCCCGTTCTTTTTCAGCCTTACCCTTTCCAGCGCATGGAGCCCCAGCGCTTCCGCGTCCGCGCTGTTCATTATGACTATGTTCTTTCCCCCGACTTCAAGATTCAGCGGCTTTGCGCGGAGTTTCATAATTAATTACCTTTTGATTTTATTGTAAATGAAAATTATTAAGCATGAGAAAAGGTACAGAGCAATTATGAATGGTAGGTATCTGATTAGAATCGTTAAATAATCCGGGCAAGGGCTTCCGGCAACTAACAAACACAAAATTACTTGTGCTACATAATAAACAAACAAAAAGAACAGCACCAGAGTTAATATAATTTTTTTCAAATCAGGTTTTAAAAACTCTTTCCAGTTCATTCAAAACACCAAAATAATTTTACAGTTCTAACAAACCTGTTTCTGCGCTATCTGGTTGCATGCCTGTTTCAGGTTGGAGCAGTCCAATCCGGAGCCGTGCAGGCTGTTCTGTATCTTGCAGAGCCCTTCTATCTCGAACTCTATGTCGGGAAGGCTTGCGTCTTTCGTGCTGTCACAGCCGTATTTTGCCCAGTAGTTGCAATCTTCGATTATCACATCTTTTGCAGACACGCATGTAAATCCTGCCCTTGCAACTTCGCAGCCGCCTTTCGGCGCGTAAATCAGCGCAGCCATCAAAATAATAAAACCTGCAAGAACTGCTATCGCTATCAAGTCCCACTTGCCGAGCTTCAGCTTTCCGAAAAACTTGCGCGATTTTGTTTCAGTCTCCATAATCATCAACAGAACGAATTTAATTTCAAGCTTAATAAATGTTCTATTTGCGTCTTAACCGAAATGCTCCAGCGCTTCTTTCAGCACTTTATGCGTTTTTGCATATTCCTTCAAAGTTGCGCCAGCCATTGCCGCGTCAACTGCCTGCCGCATTGCGATTGCTCCTGTTTTGGTTCCTTTCGGGTGTCCGTGAATTCCGCCGCCCGCTTGAATGATTACGTCATTTCCGAAAATTTTTACAAGCTCGGGCACGCCCAACGGCGACAGCCCGCCAGAAGCCACGGGGAAAACCTGTTTCAACCCGTTCCGCTCTTTCAGCGCAGAAATGTTCTCAAGAACGTCTTCCTTGGTTTCGAACATCTTTCCCACAACCGTTCCGACATGCAGCTGGTCAACGCCGATTATGCGCGCAACTTTTGCAATGACTTTCATGCTTATTCCGTGCTTCGGATTTTTCGTTATCGCCGCATGCCCGGCGCGGTGCGCGTGAATGACAAGATTCAGATTCTTGTTTCGCAAGGACTGCAGCGCGGACCATCCCGCGGTGAGAATGTCAACCATCATATATTCCCCGCCGTTTCTTTTGACAAAGTCCGCGCGCCTCATCATTTCTTCCGTCTCCGCGGTAATGTTTACCATGTAAACTTTCTTCTCGCCCGTTTCCTTTTCCGCCTTGTCGCGCATTTTAATTGTCTGCAAAAATCTTTCCCTGAACGGATTGAATTTTTGGCTGCCCAGATTTTCGTCATCCTTCACAATATCGCACCCGCCCGCCCACGCATCATAAGCAACCTGCGCATGGTCCTTTGTCCGCAAGCCGAGTTTCGGCTTTATTATCGTCCCGACAAGAGGCCGGCTCTTTACTCGCAATAATTTTCTTATTCCGCCGATTCCGTATTTCGGCCCCTTGAAACTTTTTATCAGCTGCTCCGGCAGGAAAATGTCATTCAATCTCAGGTTTTTCAGCTCGCGCAAGCCGAAAACATTTCCCGCGACGCTGCTCAATATGTTCGGCATATTGCCCGATTCAAAAAGTCCGGAAGGATAAGCGATTTTGATGTTCGCGGAATTCCTGCCTGTGTTTTTGATTGAGAAAACTTTCGCTGCAAGATTTCTCATGTATTCCTTTTCCGTTGTCAGCTCCGTCCACGTGCCGATGCTTGATTCCGCTGCCACGCCTCCTGCCGCCGTCCTTATGTCAAAGCCGCCTTCGGTCTCAACGAAAAAATCGCA
>JAVHRC010000080.1:0-2484 GCA_036171435.1 Candidatus Aenigmatarchaeota archaeon | reverse complement strand
AGCAATTCATCTTCGGGCTAAAGCCCGAAGGTTTCTTGCGGCGCTCGCACTAAATGACTTATACAATGTTCTTACATGAAACAATAAAGCCAGCACTACAAAAACCCACCAGTATGGCAAAATCCATTCCGAGAAATACGCACCTAAAGGCAAACCGAGGCAGAACGCGCCGATTTTCAGGAGCTTTATGTCCAGCCAGTCAAGCTTCCTTATTTTTGAGGTTACCCAAGTAAAAATGCTCATTCTATCACCTTCTTATTTTGGGTTGGCCGGTTTAAGAAGTTTTGCACAAGTAAAATTCTTGAGCGGAGCTAAGCGCAACCGTTTAACGCAAGTTGGAATTTTCCATCAGGGCTTGGCTTTTTTTAGTTCCTTTATAGCAGAATCAACCAGCGTTTTGACATATTTTTCAGTAGATTTGTCATTGACTGATTCCATACCAAACACATCAAACGATTTCATCCAATTAGTTTTTTCCTTAACATAAGCCAAGGAAGTTAATATCTGCCTGGCGCCCTCAAGAGATGCTCCGGCTTCCTGAGAACAAATAAAAACCGCAGGTTCTAAACCTGCCATCCTGCCGGAAATTCCGTAAAGAGATTCTGGTTCTTTATAGTCCAGTTTTTCCATCTTCTTCCTTAGATTTTCAAGCTCTTCCACGCACATTTTCGAAGGAATTGCCATCATTCCGTTATATAAAGTCTTCATATATTCTAACGTCTTCATATTTTCTTCGAAAGAATTATTGGCAGCCATATTATTCACTTTTCAAATTTGGATTTAATGACTTCGGTATCGTCATCAGCATATTATTACATATAGACTAATACAGATTTAAGCCCTTGCGCACCAAGCAGCCTGTTTAAATGATTGAGATATAGTTCCAACAGTTGAAACTTCCATTAACTATTAAAAATGCTTAAAAGAGATAAACCACATTATTATTTCTGTAGCGGATTTATTATATGGGGCAAACAATATTCTAGTAGTAGTTATATTGTCTGCACAAGCAGCTATATTCCATATTTGTTAAAAGGTAATCTCATGGTTCGTATTGACAAGATAGAGATGCAGGGATTCAAGAGCTTCGCGAAGAAAACGCTGATGACTTTCCCGAGCAATTTTTCCACAATATGCGGGCCGAACGGAAGCGGAAAATCAAACACTGCGGACGCGGTCTGCTTCGTTCTCGGGCGCAGCTCTGCCAAGGGCTTGCGCGCGGACAAGATGCTCGAAGTGATTTTCAACGGCGGGAAGGGAAAGCAGCCCGCGGAATTCGCGAAAGTCGCGATATTCTTTGACAATTCTGACAAGAGGTTTCCGCTTGAGGATGCGCAGATAGCTGTCTCAAGAAAGATAAACAGGAAAGGCGTCTCGATATACAAGCTGAACGGGCACACCGTGACAAGGGAAAAAATCCTTGAGGTCCTGCACGCCGCGAACATCCAGCCCGACGGCCACAATATAATACTGCAGGGAAACGTAACCGAAATAATTGAGATGTCTCCGCTGGGGCGGCGCGAAATAATAGACGAGATTTCAGGGATAGCGGAATTTGACGACAAGCGCACGAAAGCGCAGCGCGAGCTTCTCACAGTCGAGAACAGGCTGAAAGAATCGTCCATAGTTCTGACAGAGCGCTCAGCGCAAATAGCGAAGCTTGAGCAGGAAAGCAAGGCAGCAGAAGAGTATCAAAAACTTTCAAAACATCTTGACGTTTTTCGCGCGTCCGTGGCGCACAAAAAGCTGAGCGAGGTTGAAAGCGCAATGAATCTTCTTGACGGAAAAATAAAGGAAAAGGAAGCATCGTCCGCGGAGCTTGACAAGGAATTCCAGGGCGAAGAAGACGGACTATCGAAAAAGGAAAAAGAATTGGGAGAGCTTGAGAAAAAGCTGTTCAACCGTTCAAAAGATATTTCTATAATAAAGGAAGTTGAAAAGCTGCGCTCGGAAATATTATTGAAGAAAAATAAAATCGAGAGCAACAAGATTGAAATTGAAAGGATAAACAGCATAATCGAAAAGCTGAACATGCTCCAGCAGAGGAGCATGGAGCAGTCTGCAAGCAGGCCTGTGCAGGAAATAATGAAGCTGAACAGGACCGGAGTTTATGGAACGATTGCAAGCCTTTCAAAAGTTTCCTGCGAACACCAGACCGCCATAGAGGTTGCAGCAGGAGCGCATTTGCACGACATTGTTGTCGCGGACAGCACGATAGCAGTTGAATGCATAAAATTCCTTAAGCAGAATAAAATCGGCAGGGCAACTTTCCTTCCGCTTGACAAGATAAAGCCCCGTTTTGGGGAATTGCCGAAAGGCAACGGCGTTATTGATTTGGCAATAAACCTGGTTGATTTTGACCAGAAATATTCCAACGCATTCTCTTTCATTTTCGGGGACACTGTAATCGTTGACAGGATTGAAACCGCCAAGCAGTTAGGTTTCGGGAAAAGGTATGTTACGCTTGATGGCGACCTCGTTGAA
>JAVHRC010000079.1:0-11818 GCA_036171435.1 Candidatus Aenigmatarchaeota archaeon | reverse complement strand
CAACATCCATCATGCTCTGGAATCCCTTTCCAGCGGTTGCGCTTTTCAATGCCGATTCAAAGCCGAACATTTCCGCGACAGGAAGCTTGACAGTGATGACAGCCGAGTATTCCTCCTGTTCCACATCGATTATCTCGCCGCGCTTGTTGCTTACCTCGCCGGAAACGTTTCCAATATAATCCTGCGGAGTATCTATCCTCAGAATCTGTTTCGGCTCAAGCAGCGTTGCCTGCGCTTTCAAGATGGCCTGCTGGATTCCGTAACGGACTGCAGGCACGACCTGCGCGGGACCGCGGTGGACCGCGTCCTCGTGAAGACTCGCGTCTGAAAGCTTTACCATCACCGCAGCTACAGGCTCCTTTGCGAGCGGGCCGTTGTCTATCGCTTCCCTGAATCCGGTTTTTACGTGCTCCATTGCCTCGTTCAAATACTGCAACCCTTTTGTCGTGTCCAGAAGCAGGCAGTGGTTGTAAATCATCATGACATCTTTCGAATCGTCCTTGCTTAATCCCAACTCCTGTAGTTTCTTTATCAGCTCGACATTCTTTCCCTTCACTTCCATGTCGCGGACATCGTTCGTTATCATTGCCTTGTAAAGCGCCTCCGGAACAGGCTCAACCGAAAGATAGAATTTGTTGTGCTTGTTCGGACTCTTGCCTTCAACAACAGGCGAAGGTTTGGAAATTGTCTCGCGGTAGACAACAATCGGCGGGGACACGTTTATCTCAACGCCTTTCTCGCGGATTTTTCTTTCCACTTTCGCGTCAAGATGAAGCTCGCCAAGTCCTGATACAAGAGTTTCGCCGGTTTCCTGATTAATCTGGATTTTCAAAGTCGGGTCCTCCCTTCCGAGCGTTTTGAGAATATTGATAAGTTTTGGCAAGTCCTGCGGATTTTTCGGCTCGATTGATTTTGTGACAACAGGCTCGAATATGTGCTTTATCGCCTCGAACTCTTCAATCGGCTCCGACGGGTCGCATATAGTTTCCCCGACAATCGCTTCCGCCAGCCCGACCAAGCCTACAACGTTTCCCGCAGGCACTACATCAACGGGCACGCGCTTCTCCGCGATGAACGTGGTAACTTGCTGAACTTTCACTATGCGCTTCGCCCTGACCATGTAAATATCCTGACCCTTGGTAAGCTTGCCGGAAAATATTCTTGCAGTCGAAATCATTCCAGCGTGCGGATCGTAAACTATTTTCGTTATCACGGCGCCGAGCTTTCCGTTCGGGTCCGCTGCAATGAGCTGCTTTCCGACTTCTGTGTTTATGTCGCCTTTCCAGAGCTTTGGAATCCTGTAAGGCTGCGCCTGCAGCGGCGACGGCAAATGCGTGATAACCATGTCAAGAACAACGTTGTGCATCGGCGCTCTCTGCACAAGCTCCTCGTCCTTGTCCTGCGCGCACAAGTCGATTATTTCCTTGAATGTGATTTTTGTTTTCTGCATGAACGGAACTGAGATTGCCCATTTTTTGTAAGCGGAACCAAAAGCAACGGAACCGTCCTCCACACGCGGAATCCACTTGTCCTTGAATTCCGGAGGCACGTGCCTCTGTATGAACCTGTTTACTTCCACGACTATCGACGCCAATCTTTTCTGCAGCTGCTCCGGCGTGAGCTTCAGTTCTTTAATGGCTCGGTCCACTTTATTGATAAAAAGAATCGGCTTTACTTTTTCAGCAAGCGCCTGCTTCAGAACTGTCTCGGTTTGCGGCATTATTCCCTCGACAGCGCAGACCATCACAACAGCGCCGTCCACCGCGCGCATCGCCTGCGTCACGTCCGCGCCGAAGTCAACGTGCCCAGGAGTGTCAAGAAGATTGATAAGATATTTCTGCCCTCCGAATTCGTGAGCCATCGTGACTGTTGCCCCGTATATCGTCATCAGCCGCTCGCGCTCCTGGTCGTCAATCCAGGTGAGCATTCTCTCGCCTACGAGCTCCGATGAAATCATTCCCGCTCCCGCCACGAGGTTGTCGGTAAGGGTTGTCTTCCCATGGTGTAAACGCATTTCCGCAGCAATTGCTGTCAGAAAATATGCGACACAATCCCGATATTCCTTATGTTCTTGGGATTACTCATGAGAGACTGTACCTTTTCAACATATTCATCTTTTGCTACCATTTTTAATCACTTATAATTTATTTCAGGTAAAAACAGATATCGGAAGAAGTCTATTTAAGCGTTTTGATTATCGCTTCCAAAGTTTTGTTAAATCTTCTGGAGGTTTGAGTTTTGATTTTTCTTTTTCTAATCTCCTTATTTGAGAATCTGTTTTTACATTCAAACAAGTTCGTAATACATCAAAAGCTGAAACTATTCGTTTCTTGAACTCATCTTCAGATAATTCAAAGTCACTTTCCATGAGAGTTATTACAGGAGTCTCATAAGGATAATTAGCCTTGTTGATAGGCTTTCTTTTACCATTTTCTCTTATCTCCTCACTAAGTTTAATTATTTTTTCAATATTCTTTTCATCTATTTTATTAGACTGTTCGTCGAAAACAGTGTCATATTCAGCTTTCTCTGATTGATGATGCTCTTTTATCTTTCTATGAACCTTTATTCTCCATATTGTTTCCAACTCTAATAATTTCTTTATCAACTCTTCTTTTTCAACCTTGCAAAATCCGTTTAATATGTTTTTTATCGTATCAACAGAGTTTACATTGTTAAAAGTTAGTCCGATAGTACCTTTATTATTTTCTATCTCAAAGAAGATATTAGGCTTATCTGATTTCTCAAGCTCCTCAAGAGAAGTATCCTTATCAGCAAATCCTAGCCAATCTTCACGACTTACAAAAGATACAATTTCTTCAGGATACCTTTGAGGCATTAAGAAAGCATCATTTACGGCATCTCTTGCCAAGTTATACCATTTTATGTATTTTTCTTTGTCCATATTTATCATCTTATATAATAATAGCTATTAAAAGAAATAAAATATTATGAGAAACAATATCGTTTCTTTCCCTTGAGGCTTTCTTTCTGAAAGAAAGGCTCACTCCAAATCCTTCTCGCTTATGACCACGAAGTCGCCGATGCTCTTCACTGCGGAAAAAGGTATTTTCCTGTCGCCGCCCTTTGAGCCTGTTTCCACAATTTTTACGCTCATCAGTTCACCGGACTCGGTGATGAACTCCACGTCGCCTACAACGCCGTACTTCATCCCGCTGTCCGAGATAATCGGCTTTCCAATAATATCCTTGATTTTTACGTTTATTGCCATGCTTACCACATCTCGCAAAATGTAATTGGAGTTATAGTATTTAAATCTTCTACATCCTCTCGAGTGGCTCAATTCCAAGCAAGTTTAATCCGCTTTTCAGCACCGTTCTTGTCGCTTCCACGAGCTTCAGCCTTGCGTTTCTCAGTTCTGCGGTTTCCGCCTTTAATACCGACAATTTGTTGTAGAAAGTATTGAAATTCTGCGCAAGGTCTATCAGATAGTTTACCACAATATGCGGCGAATAATCCTTTGCAGCAGCTGCGACAGCGTTCGGGAACTGCGCTATTTTTTTCAGCAGGGCTTTTTCCGCGTCATCCACGAGAAGCGTAGTATCGTATTTTTTCGGCAGTGTTGCCTCCCGCAATATCCCGCAAGTTCTCGCGTAAGCGTATTGGAGATAGGGACCGCTTCTTCCCTCAAAATCGAGAACGCGCTCCCAGTCGAAAACTATATCGCGTGCGTTCTCCACGGAAAGCATCGTGAACTTCATCGCGCCGAGCGCGATTTTTTTCGCAACCGTTTCCTTTCCCTGAAGCTCCGGATTTTTCTCCCCTATTATTTTCAAAACCCTTTTTATTGCCTCGTCCCTCAAGTCCTCGTAGAGCACGACAGTGCCGAGCCGCGAGGACATTTTTCCCTCCTGCAGCTTCACAATCCCGTGGGACACGTGGAAGCATTTTTCCCAGCCGGGCATTTCCAAAATCTCGAAAGCCTTGAAAAGCTGTCTGAAATAAAAATCCTGTTCTGATGCGACAACATACAGTGACTTGTCAAACTTGAACTTCTTCATTTTCAATTCAAACAGCCCGAAATCCTTTGTAGAATAAAGCGCAGTTCCATCACTCTTCAGCAATAAGAATACGCCGAGATTGTATTTTTCCAAATCAATGACAATCGCGCCGTCGCTCTTTTTCAGCTTGCCCTCATTAAAGAATTTCATTACCAGCTTTTTTCCAGGCTCCTCGGCCATGCTTTCAAGCAGATTGTCATCAAGCTTAAACTCAAGTTCTTCCGCTATCCTCGCAAAATCTTCAAGAAATATATCCCTTAATTCTTTCCACTGTTTTGTAAGTTTTGGCTCCCTGCTATCCAATTTCCTGTTTACCTCCTGCACTTCTTTCTCATAATCTTCGCTTTCCTCCATTTTTTTTGTTGCCTCTGCATAAACCTGCCCTGCCCATTTGCTAATGTTTTTATCCGGAATTTTTTCCTTGCAGAACTTGTTGTAATACCAGAGCCATTTTGCTATGTGAGTGCCAACATCACCCATAAAGCTGACTGTTGAAACCTTGCTCCCCTCAAATTCCAGAATCCTTCTCAGGCTGTCGCCGATTGAGCCATTTCTCAGATGCCCGATATGGACCGGCTTGAACGGGTTTGGCTGGAACGTGTCAATGAGAATTTTCTTGCCGTCATCCCCTTTTCCGTATTTTTCGCCAACGCTTTCAAGAAGTTCTTGTCCAAAAACTTTCCAGTCAATGTAAAAATTCAGATATCCGCCTTCCGCCTTCGTTGAAATATCAGGAATATTTATTTTTCTTGCAAACTCTTCCGCTATCGCCTGCGGCACTTTCTTCATCTCGCGCGCGAGCTCAAAACATGGCAGCGCAAAATCGCCGTGTCCTTCCGCTGCATCCTGCAGCGCGAGTTTCTTGCCTGCGGCTTTCTCAAACACTTTCTCTATTTTCAGCTTTACAAGATTGAGATTTCCGCTTTCCGTTTTTTTCATATAATCAGTTGAACGCTTGATTTTATAATCTTTTGCAAAACCGGCGCAGCCGCGGAAAAGCGATAGATTTATAAGCATGCTTTATAACTATATTCTTGAAAGTTTTTTTGCTGACAGTTTGACGAGGGGAAGAAAAGAAAATGGGCAAAACAGTTGAAAATGCAAGTTTGGATAGAACAAGAATAGAATATCTCAATTCTTTGAAACGCCTTGATGCAGCAAGAACTGATTATGAAACTTCTAATAATAAGACTCCAAAACTCATTGAGGATATCAAATATCGTGAAATAGAAGTTAAGAAATATGAAAAAGAATTAAGAAGATATGGAATAAACCCAGATGACATATTGTGCAAAAAGTCAGGAAATCTGGCAAAACCTGTTGAAAAAGATACGGAGCGACTTCTGGCAGCTTATCCGATTTAAATTTCCTTGTTCTTGACAGCATTATTCTCGTCTTTCTTTTTTCTAACTCTTCTCAAGACTTTCCTCTCATTTTTTATCGCATTGTCCGCGGTCTTGAATTGCCTCCTGTAGGCGCGGAACGCATAATTAATCGGGTTTTTCAGCCCCAAGCAAGTGCTGTCAGGCTTGCAAACACCAAGCGATTTGTAAAACAGGTCGCTGGCGCAGTTCGCGGGAAGTATTTTCCTGTTCTGGCGCAGGTGCCACTTGAGCTGGCTCCTTATCAGGGCGTTGCTTATCTGGTTCGGATTCTTTTCGTTCCATTCCTCGACGCGCTTTTCAATATGCTCTGGCATCCAGTTCATGTATTTCAGGAATGCGGACAAAGTAAAGACGGAACGCTTTCTTCCGTCGCTTATTCCCGCCAGGATGTTCTTTACGCAAGGAGGGAAAAATTCCTCAGGAATCTCGCTTTTTATCTCGGAATGTTTCTTATTGTTTTTCTGAACCAAAGCAGGCTGAACCTGTTTTGACTGCCACTCAAGCGCTTGAACCAGAAGTTCCGAGGCTTCTTCTGGTTTGTTCTTCAGAAATGACGAATCAAATTTTTTTATGTTTTCCGGCTTTGCCTGCGCTGGCTCAAAGCTTTTCAACTGCTTCTCGGAAAGCGGCACAGAAACAAACCATGTTTTTTCATGCAGCGAATACGGCATCCTGAAAAGGTGGCGGTTGCCCCATTCCTTTTCAATATCGACAAATTCGTAAGGCGAGAGCGATTTCACATCAGCAGTCTTCATGAGCGCTGCAACGCCGCCTTCCATCCCGACCAAAGAATCCATGAGCCTGTCGGAAATTTTTTCCCTGATGAATCCAGCCATTGCGCGCGGGGCATCCGGATACATTCCCGACATTTCCGAGAAATCTATTTTTTTTGGAAAGGCTTCGCCCGATATTCCTATGTGAAAGCCGCGCCTTCCCGAGAATTTTATAGTAGGGCTTATTCCGAATTCCTTCAGGAATGAAATAACCGCATGTGCAGCTATTTTCGCGTGCTCCAATTTCGCTTTCGCGTCAATGTCAATTATGAAATCCCAGCCGCTGCGCAATCCCTGCATCTCGGATTCCCTCATCTCGGAAGAAAGCTGCATCGGGTTGTGCCATCTTTCTACCGAGCAATGGAAGCTCACCGCGCCCTGTTTCACTTTCTCGGGAACGTCCTTCGGATAAAGAATCACGTCGGGGCGCCGCGCATAACGGTCGTCCTCCAGCCTGCCGACAACCTCCCTTCCTTTCGAGAATTCCGCTATTTTGTTCTGAACGAAAGGCTGCGAATAGTATTTGAGAATCTGGAACTTGAACATGAATATATTATGTAAAGCCAAGGCTTAAATAAAAATATGTGGCAGAATCCGATTTCAGAAACTGCCAAGAAGAATTGTTGCTTTTTACGCCTCCTCGACTCTCGGCGCAAGCACCATCGCAAGATAAACGTCCCCGCCTTTCAGCTCAAGCTTCATCGGGAAGTCGTTGCCGAACTGAATTTTTGCGATATCCGCGATTTTCGCTGCCTTGATGAATTTTTTCAGATAATCAAGCGGATACCTCGCTTTCACGATGTCTTTTGCGTCAATGCTTATCAGCGATTCGTTTCCTTTCTCGATTTTCAAGTCCGTTTTTGAGGAATCTCCTTCTGCGCGCATCTGCAAGCCGTTCGCGCTCATCTCTATCACTATGGAATCTGCAATTATGTCCGCGTCCGCGATTCCGTCCTCAAGTATGAAAGACTTTATCTCGGCAGATGCAGGGAATTCAAGCTGTGTTATTGGCGGTATCTCGTCGGAAGACATGCTTATCAGGGGTATGGAAAAGTTCCTGACGGAGTCGCCGGCTATCGTAAGCTCAAGCTTGCTCCCGTCCTCGGAAAGTTTCATGCCAACGGAGCCGGAGGCGCGCTTCAGTACCATTAAAAAGTTTGAAAGGTTCAAAGCTATCGAGGTCTCCTTCTCGCATTCGTATTTGCTGAAAGCGGAAGAAGCAAGCCTGAAATTGACGGCCGCAACCATTGCCCTGTCCGTGGCGAGCAGTTCAATGCCGTCCTTCTTTATCTTGAAATTTCCCTCGTCTATTATCTGCGAGATAGCCTCTATGCTGTCCCTCAAAACCTTCGCGTCCGATATTTCAGCGCTAAACATAAAACCACCTTTTTTAATAGTGCTAATTAAATTACAATAAAGATAACAAGGAACAAACTTGAAAATCGTATCTGTTGCTTTTATTCTTTTGCTTGCATTTTCAACGTAAATTATTTTTGTTTTCAATCTCCTGCATAAACATTCTTTATCATCGCTTCTAATCCTGTCCTGATGCAGCCGGAGTCTTTTATAGCTCCAATTGCTTCTTTAACTATTTCATCTCTTGTCCTTCCTTTTATTGATGCAAACGGCTTTTGCGAACAAGGTGATTTAGATTTATTACTAAAATAATTAGGTGGCAATTCGCAATAATTACAATACAATTCGTTTTTTAATCGCTCTATTAAATTAGATAAATATCGCATTCAAATACACCGATAATTTTCGCCTTTACCTTTTTGCACGCTCAAGTATTTAAAATCAATCGGAAGCATCAGACGTTTTTCACAATTTCCCTTGCGCGCCTGTAAAGCTCGACGTCAAAGCCCGTCATATCCTGCACGCATTCGGCCCGCGCCTCGAACCCGCCGGTCATCGGGAGGATTCTTGTCACAACCCTTACCATCTTTCCCATCTCGGGATTCTGGCCCTCCATCATGATTTCCAGCCTTCCGGAGCCGTCATCCACTATGATTGAACTTTCGTTCTTGTCTATGACAGTCCCAAGGATTCGCACGCGTATGTCGTTCTGAAGAATCTCGGAAACGAGCTTTTCTTTCGCAGGAAGCCGTTTCTTCATCACGGTTTGCTTGTTATCCGCAGGTTTTTTAATTGCGTCCATTTTAATACCTACATTATCCTGTATGAGAACAGATAAATGCTTTGCGGTTCAAGAAAAATAATGACAATGAATAAACTATCTTTTAGAGAAAGCATAAAGCAGAAAATTCTGCTGAAAGAAAACGAGATGCTTGTAACGCCCCACGGCTTTTATATTTATTCAAGCATCTCCAAGCAGTTTACAACAATGCATAAAGGTGAAAAAATAAGGCTGTTTTTGTCGGATGAAAAAGATATTTTGAAAACGATATCTCCTTACATCAGAAGAGAATCTCATAATGAAAGTTTTTCTTCAAATAGGCAAAGCATCAGAAATGAAAAGTCTTATTACCCGACCAAGAAAGCTTGTAAAATATTAAGCAGCCAGCACTATAATTTGGGAGTCGAAATTCCCATAGAAGATACAAATATCATATATTATACAATGTCTCCAATACAAGATAGAAGAACATAAATTATCCCAAGAAATAATTTCCTTTAGCTTTTTGCTCCTCGTCCTTCTGCGAGCCCGGTTTGTTCGCGCGCGGCCTGCCTGTTTCTTTCTCCTTCCTGAACGTTATGTCCAGCGTTTTCAGGAACTCGTTCATCCCATCGGCAAGATTGCACTGCTTTGCAAAGCCGGATTTTCCGGATTCACCGGTAAACAGCATTGCCCTGTCGGAAATGTAATTGAAAAAAAGCAAGTCATGGTCAATCACCACGGCTGCGCTTTTCTCCGCAATCCTCCTGATGATTTTCGCGGCTATCATCCTCTGCATCGAGTCCAAATAAGCGGAAGGCTCGTCCAGCAGATATAAGTCCGCTTCCTTTCCAAGGCAAAGCGCTATCGCAAGTCTTTGCATTTCCCCGCCGGAAAGTTTTTTCACGCTGTTTTCGAAAAGCCTGTCAAGGCCGAGCGGGCGCAGAACCGCTGATTTGAAATCGTCCGTTATCCTGACTGTTGATTCCAAAAGCTCCAAAACAGTTCCATTAAAATCGGAAGAAAGATATTGCGGCTTGTATGAAATGCTTATTCCCTCCACCGCGCCGGAATCAGGAGCAATCTCTCCCGCAAGAATTCTCGCAAAAGTTGTCTTTCCCAAACCGTTCGCGCCGAAGATTCCTACAATCTCTTTTTTCTTTATTTCCCCGCCTTTCACAATCAGGGAGAAGCCATCAAGTTTCTTTTTCAGTTCCCCGAACTCCAAATATCTTTCAGTCTGTTCTATGTTCTTCGAGAACGAGAAATCAACTGGCTCGTGAATCCTCACGTTGTCCTCGCGGATGAAACCGTCAAGAAAAGCGTTTATGCCTACGCGCACGCCGTAAGGCTTTGAAACGATTCCATAGCAACCGGGCTCGCCGTAGAATATGTGAATCTTGTCCGCAAGAAAGTCCAGCGAAGCCAAGTCATGCTCAACAACCATCACTGCAGCGTCCTTCGCAAGCGAGCGGATTATTTTCGCGGCGTTAATCCTCTGCTTCACGTCCAGAAAAGACGACGGTTCGTCAAAATAATATACATCCGCTTTCCTGAGCGCTGCAGACGCGATGGCCAGCCTTTGCAATTCCCCGCCGGAAAGGTTTTCTATTTTCCTGTCCAGAAAGTTTTGCAGCTCCAAAGCTTGAACGACTTCTTTCATCATTCCCTTTTCGTCGCTTTTCTTCAGGACATCGCGGACAATATTTTTGCTGTTTGAAAAAAGCATCTGCGGCTTCAGAACGGTTTTGAGCTTTTGCTTGAACATTTTCTCCAAATATTCCTGCAGTTCTGTTCCGCGGAACATTTTTATCAGCCCTTCCTCGCTTTGCTCCAGCTTTATGTCGCCCGTGAGAATTTTCAAAGCTGAAGTTTTTCCAAGGCCGTTCTGCCCGAGCAAGCCCACTACTTCGCCTTTCACGGGAAACGGCAATCTGAATAATGCGAAGCTATTTTTCCCGAACCTGTGCAAAGGCTTTTCCTTCAGTTGTTCAGGAGTGTTCACAATCTGTATGGCATCACGCGGGCACTTCTTGACACAAATGCCGCAGCCGATGCATGTGCCTTCATCAATAATCGGTTTTCCGTTCTCTCCGAATTTCACGGTCTCGTCGCCTGCGCGCACGCGCGGGCAAAAGCTCTCGCACACCTTTCCGCAGGATTCCGGCTTGCACTTCTCGTAATCGATTATCGCGATTCTCATAAAACTAAATCAAGAGTAGAAGTATTTAAGAATGATGAGAAAACTCTTTAACAAAAGTCAAGCACTGCAGAGTGCGAGCGAGCCGCCCGTTAGATTATGCCCGGACCTTTACTGATAATTGTGTCATTTGGATTGTACCGGTAATGGTGGAAGTGGTAGAGAAGATGACTCTGGTAGAACAATCACTCCTATTTTATTTCGTCGATACATACTTGAAATTCACATCACGCTGTTCGGCAGGAAGTTGATACCCATCACATTCGAAGGGATAAGCAAGCACGCCGCTTGGAAAACTCGTATCAGGACTATAACATTTCCAGTAAAAGAACGAGCTTGGCTGTACCCAATGAAGATAAGGGTTTCCTTCTTTAACGGTCGGGTTTATTGATGTATTTGATACTTTGAAACAAAAGGAGGCAAAAGTGTGCTCGCCCACACTGCCGGCATATCCAATCAATTCTCCGCGCTTTACCTTATATCCGAGGAGGGGCTCGCAGGCACTCACATTGCCTTTTTCTACAGTCACACCATCACCAAACGCAAAGGCAAGATGCCCTTTTGTTTGGACATTCTTTCCTGGCGTTTCACTTTCACCGCAATTGGGATTTTGATAATGCCCACGCAATAGTGGGGAGCTGTATAAATGGTAAGTTTTAATGAGCATGCCCGGCCAATCAGGACTGGCAGACTCAAAAACCAAAAATAGATCATTCATTGGGATATATTTTTGTCCGTCTGATCCAATCCCATATTTGGCATTATTATTCTGAAAGCCCACAAATACCATATCAATAGGGGCAAGTAAAGGTGTTCCATGCGCTAGTTCGAATTCCATCCCGCACTTACCGGAATAGGTAGGCCAATCTGGATGAGCACCAAGCCTGGGGCCGAGAGTGATTATATTCGTGTCAGCACCCGTACCGTATACTTCTGGATGAGTATTGATGCCTTCCATACTTGGCGGCGGCGAGGTAATTGCAGACGCACTTGTATCGGGCACTGAAATAGGTTCCGAAGGAGAAGTAGTTAATATATCTACATCTGATTTTGTGTTAAATGTTTTTTCCAAAATCTTATTTAAATTTACTGTGTAAAAGATGCCAATAACAAATATGATGCCCAGTATTAAAACTATGAATCTTATTCTCATAATATTTAACTTAATATGAGTGTTTATATATTTTTGAGTCGGTTAAGCCCCATTATACGCTTTTTCTCGGGGTGTTAGCATGAGAAAAAGAAACAAGGCACTATTGCTTATTTTCTAAATGACTTATACAATGTTCTTACATGAAACAATAAAGCCAGCACTACAAAAA